>NZ_JXSP01000179.1:0-19308 GCF_000946635.1 Micrococcus sp. MS-ASIII-49 | reverse complement strand
CAAGAACCTCATGACCCACAACATCTAGCGACGCCCGGTGGGGTGGCGCGGATCACGGCTGACTACACTCGCGCCCATGACCCACACCTCCGCGCCCTCCGTCCTGCCCGCCGACCACCCGCTGGCGACCCCCTCCGACCTGCCCTACGGGCTGCCCGACTTCTCCGCCGTCTCCGACGCGCAGCTGGCCGAGGCCGTGCGCGCGGGGATGGCGGCCCAGCGCGCCGAGGTCGACCAGATCCTCGGGGCGGCCACGGCGCCGACCTTCGAGAACACCGTCCGTGCGCTCGAGCTGTCCGGCCAGCTGCTGCGCCGCTCCGCCGCGATGTTCTTCACGCTCGTCGGCTCGGACGGCACGGATGCGCGGCAGGCCCTGGCCGAGGAGCTCTCCCCCGAGCTCGCGGCCCACGAGGACGCGATCCTGCTGGACCCGCGGCTGGCGGCGCGCGCCGCTTCGATCGACGACGGCGGCCTCACGGGCGAGGACGCCCGCCTGCTGGAGACGCTGCGCCTGCGCCTCTCCCTGGCGGGGGCGGACCTGGACGAGGCCGCGCGCGAGGAGCTGCGCGGGATCAACACGGAGCTGGCGTCCCTCTCGGCCGCCTACACGCGCCGCCTCGTCGCGGACACCGCCGCCCGCGCCGTGCTCGTCACGGACCGCGAGCGCCTGGCCGGTCTGAGCGAGGACGACCTGGCCGCGGCGGCGGGGGCGGCCGCCGAGGCGGGGCACGGGGACGGGGACGCGGCGGCGGGCCCGTGGCTGCTGACGCTGTCCCTGTTCACGTCGCAGCCGTGGCTGGCGTCCCTGCAGGACGAGGGGATGCGGCGCGAGGTGTTCGAGGCGTCGACGGGCCGGGGCGGGTCCGGGGAGCACGAGACGCTGACGACGGCGATGGCGATGGTGCGGCTGCGGCTGCGCAAGGCGCGGCTGCTGGGGGCGCAGAGCTGGGCCGAGCAGGCGCTGAAGGACCGGGCGGCGCCGTCGACGGCGGCCGTGGAGGAGCTGCTGGCCGCGATGGCGCCGCGGGCGATGGCCAACGCGCGGGCGGACGCGGCGACGGCGGCGGCGCACGCGGGCCGGACGGACGCCGAGGTGGCCCCATGGGACTGGCCGGCGCTGTCCGCGGCGTACGCGCGGGAGGAGTTCGCGGTGGACGCGGACGCCCTGCGCCCGTACTTCGAGCTGGACCGGGTGCTGACCGAGGGCGTGTTCGCGGCGGCGACGGCGCTGTACGGGCTCACGTTCGCCGAGCGCCCGGAGCTGGCGCGGCACCTGTACCGCCCCGGGATCCGGGTGTTCGAGGTGACGGGTGAGGACGGTGCCGGGGTGGGTCTGTTCGTCGCGGACCTGTTCGCGCGGCCGACCAAGTCGGGCGGTGCCTGGATGCACACGGTGCGGGACATGGCGGACGCCCTGGGCGAGCGCCCGGTGGTGTTCACCACGATGAATGTGCCGGCCCCGGCGGCGGGGCGTCCGGCCCTGCTGACGCTGGATGAGGCCACGACGCTGTTCCACGAGTTCGGCCACGCCCTGCACGGGCTGCTGGCCCGGGGCGAGTACGCCTCGCTCACCGGGACGAACGTGCCGCGCGACGTCGTCGAGTTCCCGTCGCAGGTCAACGAGGTGTGGCTGCGCGAGCCGTCCCTGCTGGCCGCGTACGCGCGGCACGTGGAGTCGGGCGAGCCGCTGCCGGCGGGGACGCTGGAGCGGCTCGAGGCGGCGGACCTGTGGGGCGAGGGGCACCGCACGGTCGAGTATTTGGGCGCGGCGCTCGTGGACTGGGCCTGGCACTCGCTGACGGAGGAGACGGTGGACGCCGCCACGGCCGACCCGGCCGCGTTCGAGCGCCGGGTGCTGACCGAGGCGGGCATCGACCCGGACCTGGTGCCTCCGCGCTACGGCACCGGCTACTTCAAGCACATCTTCGGCGGCGGCTACGCGGCCGGGTACTACTCCTACGTGTGGGCCGAGGTGCTGGACGCGGACGCCGTGGAGTGGTTCCGCGAGCACGGCGGGATGACGCGGGAGAACGGCCGCCGGTTCGCGGACGAGCTGCTCTCGCGGGGCGATACGCGTGACCTGCTGGAGTCCTACCGCGCGTTCCGTGGCCGGGACGCCGAGCTCGAGCCGCTGCTGCGCCGTCGGGGGCTGGCGGACGCCGCGGCCTGAGCGCGGTCAGCGCCCCCGGCCGCCGGGGCGGGGGGCGCTGAGCACGGCGCGCAGCCAGCCGCGCACGGTGGTGTCCCACTTGCGCGGGTCCACGTTCTGCTCGCGGGTGTGGCGGGCCTGGTGGAAGCGGACGAACCGCACGAGGTCCGGGTTGCGCTCGGCCAGGTCCTGCGAGGGGCCGACGGGCACGTACTCGTCGTCCTCGGAGTGCAGGATCAGCGTGGGCACACGCACGTGGTCGGCGCGGGTCACCCAGTCCAGGGCCTTGAGGTCCACGGGGGCGGCCAGGCCCGTGATGAACCGGCCGGCCCGGTTGGCCAGCAGCCACTGGCCGAGCAGGCCCACGGCTTCGGGGATCCGGTTGAGCCGGGCCTGGTGGCGCAGCACGTCCACCCAGTCGATGACGGGGCCCGTCAGGACCACGCCGCGCACGTGCGGGGCCAGCGGGGAGCGGTCCACGGTCTGCAGCACCACGGCCCCGCCCATGGACCAGCCGAAGAGGACGACGTCCCGGGCGCCGTGGTCGAGGGCGTAGCGGATGGCCGCCTCGACGTCCTCCCATTCGGTGGTGCCGAGCCCGTAGCGGGCGTCGGCGGCGTCCGGGGCGTCGCCGTCGTTGCGGTAGGAGATCAGCAGCGACGTCATGCCCAGGCGGCGGGCGGTCGGCACGGCGCGGATGCCCTCGTTGCGGCGCGCGCCGCGGCCGTGGACCATCACCGCCCACAGCCCCTCCGCGGGACGGGGTTCGCCGTCCTCGCTGGGGTCCGGCTCGATGCGCCATGCGCGGGCGTGGCCGCCGGGCACCGGCACCTGCACGTCCTCGGCGTCGAGCCCGGCGTCGGCGGGGGTCGGGTAGACGAAGCCGGTGAACCGGCCCCGGGTCGCCGTCGTCAGATCGCCGGAGAAGACCTCCTCGACCGCGCGCTGCACCGTGCCGTCCCGGGGGTCGAAGGAGGTGATCTCCCCGATGCGGGCGCATCCGGCGCCGTCGTCGAACGTGAGGGAGTACTGGCCGGGCACGGTGGTGTACTCGTCGGCCTGCAGGATCACGTCCTGCCCGGCGGGCGTGTCGACGACGGCGAGGATCGGCGTGGACTCGGCGTGGCGGCGCACGGGGGTCACCACGGTGCGGGCGAACACGCCTGCGAGCGCCGAGCTCGCCCCGGCCAGCACGAAGGCGGAGGCCGCGGCGACGCTGAGCACGGGCGGGGCCCAGCGGGCCACCGGGGAGGCCACGGCCACGCCGCCGCGCACCGATCCGGTGACTCCGCGGCGGACCAGGCGGCCCGCTCGGCGGACGCGGGAGTCGCGACCCCCGGCCCGCCGGGCTGCCACGGTGACGGCGGCGGCCAGGGCGGGCGGCAGGTCGGCGGGGTGGGGACGGGGACGGCGGGGTCGTGCGGCCATGCGCGCCATTGTCCTCCACGGGCGGGCGCGCCCGCCAATGCGACGCCGGTCGGGAACACGACGGCGCTCCGGACCGTTGCACCGGGCATGACCGAGACTCCCCACACCCCCCATGACGGCCCCACCCCCGACCCCGCGCGGGACGTCCCCGCTCCCGAGCAGACCCTGGCCGCCCCGGGCGGCGCCCGCCTGACGGACGAGGAGTGGGCCCGACGGCTCACGCCCGAGGAGTTCCAGGTGCTGCGCCGGGCCGGCACGGAACGGCCCTTCACGGGCGAGTACTGGGACTCGCACGTGAAGGGCGTGTACGCGTGCCGGGCGTGCGGATCCGAGCTGTTCCGCTCGGACGAGAAGTTCGACGCGCACTGCGGCTGGCCCTCGTTCTTCGCACCGCTCGCGGAGGACCGGGTGGAGTACCTGAAGGACACCACCCTGGGCATGGAGCGGATCGAGGTGCGGTGCGCGGCGTGCGGCTCCCACATGGGTCACGTCTTCGCGGGCGAGGGCTATGACACCCCCACGGACCTGCGCTACTGCATCAACTCGATCTCGCTGCGCCTGGCCCCCGCCGACGACGCGGCGGCCCCGGACGGGGCGCGCTGATCCGGTGCGGGAGCGCCGTGGCGTCCACGGCGCGCCCCCGCGGCCCGCTGGGCCCCGCAGCCTAGGCTGACGGGCATGAGCGTGATCGGGCCCCGTCGCCTCTCCGCCGCCCCCGGGGCGGTCGAGGCGCCCGTGCCGCCGGGGGTGTTCCGGCGTGCCCTGGCGGACCTGCGCGATGCGCGGCCACGGACCGAGGTGCGGCTGCGGGAGATCCCGGCACCCGAGGGGCAGGCGCCCTTCGCCGTCGCCCTCGCCGCCGACGTGTGCGACGGGCCGGGCGCGACCGGCGGCGTGCTGGCCACGGGGCGGTTCGTCCTCCTGCACGACCCGGCCCCGGACGCCCGGTGGCCGGGAGGCTTCCGGGCGGTGACATGGATCCGTGCGAGCCTGGAACCGGACGTCGCACTGGACCAGCTGGCCGGCGCCGTCGCGTGGACGTGGCTCGTGGAGGCGCTCGAGCGCCGCCACGCCGAGCACTCCCACGCCGGCGGCACCGCGACGCGCAGCATCGCGGAGGGCTTCGGGACGCTCAGTGCGGCCCCGGACACCACCGACATCGAGCTGCGCGCCTCGTGGACCCCGGCCCCGCGGGACCTCGGCTCGCATCTCGAGGCGTGGTCGGACATGATCTGCGCGTTCGCCGGTCTGCCGCCCGAGCACGCCGCGGACGTCCACACGGCCGGCCCCTGACCGCGCGCCCGCGCCTCCGACACACCGGGCCCCGGCCCGTCCCCGCCCCGACCTCCCCGAACAGGAGCAGCATGACCGACGCCCCCGAGACGGCCGCCCCGGACGCGCCCCCGCGGCTGATCGCCACACCGGCCGGTGGAGTCCCCCGGCTCACCGACACCCGCGCGGGCCTGGAGGCCTGCGCCGCGGCGCTCGCCGCGGGGACCGGGCCCGTCGCCGTCGACGCGGAGCGCGCCTCCGGGATCCGGTACGGCCAGCGGGCTATGCTCGTCCAGCTCAAGCGCGAGGGCGCCGGCATCTGGCTCGTCGATCCCGAAGCCCTCGACGGGCTGGCCCCGCTGCAGGAGGCCCTCGCGGGCGTCGAGTGGATCCTGCACGCGGCCAGCCAGGACCTGCCCTGCCTGGCCGAGCAGGGGCTGCGCCCCGATCGGCTGTTCGACACCGAGCTCGCGGCCCGGGTGTCCGGCCTGCCGCGCGTCGGCCTGGCCGCGGTCCTGGAGGAGCTGCTGGGGGTCACCCTCGCCAAGGAGCATTCGGCCGCCGACTGGTCGGTGCGTCCGCTGCCCGAGGCGATGCTCACCTACGCGGCGCTCGACGTCGAGCTGCTCGTCCCGCTGCGCGAGGCCCTGATCGCGCGCCTCGAGGCCGACGGCAAGCTCGCGTGGGCCGAGCAGGAGTTCGAGCACGTGCGCACGGCCCCGCCGCCCACGCCGAAGAAGGACCCCTGGCGCGGCACCTCGGGCTCCCAGACGCTGCGCCGCCCCGTGCAGCGCGCGGTCCTCAAGCGCCTGTGGGAGGCCCGCGAGGACCTCGCCCGCCACCGCGACGTCGCCCCCGGCCGGCTCATCCCGGACCGGTCGATCGTCGCCGCCGCGGCCGCCCAGCCGCGCACCGTCCCCGCCCTGCGCCAGACCTCCGGCTTCCACGGCCGCGCCGCGAGCCGCGAGGCCCCGCGCTGGATCGCCGCGATCCGGGCCGGCGTCGAGGACGCCGAGCGGGACGACGCCCCCGCGGCGCAGATCCGCACCGGGGACGGCCCGCCCCCACCCCGGGCCTGGAAGGACCGGGACCCGGTGGCGGACCGCCGCCTGCGCACGGCCAAGGCCCGCGTCGCCCGACGGGCCGAGCAGCTGGGGATGCCCACCGAGAACCTCCTCACCCCGGACACCCTTCGGCGGATCTGCTGGACCCCGCCCGCCCCGATCACCCCCGAGACCGTCGACGCGTTCCTGACGGAGCGGGGCGCGCGCCCGTGGCAGGTGGAGAACGTCGGCGCGATCGTCACGGTCGCGCTCCTCGACCCCGATCCCGCCGGCGCCTGAGCCCCCGACGCGGCCGGCCGGATCGGTCCGTCGCGTCGCGTCGACGCCGAGGCTACTCGCCGGTAGTGTGACCCGCATGACATCCGTTTCTCTTGCTTCCTTCGACCACCTGCCCGCCCTGGCCCCGGATGAGGTCGTCACCACCGTCACCGTGACCGACCACGCCCTGCCCGATGGCGCGGGCACGCTCGCGCTGCTCACGCTGGACAACGGGCAGGGACCCCGCCGGCCCGCCACCCTGGGCCCGGCCACGCTCCTCGGCCTCGGCCGGGTGCTCGACGAGCAGGCCGCCCGGGCCGCCGCGGGCGCGATCCAGGCCCTGGCCGTGACCGGTGTGGAGGGGACCTTCGCGGCCGGGGCGGACCTGTCCCTGATCGCGGGCCTCACCGACGACGTCGGCCGCGACCTGGCCCTGCTCGGCCACGCCGTCTACGACCGGCTCGCGGCCCTCGAGATCCCCACGGTCGCGCTCGTGAACGGCCTCGCCCTCGGCGGCGGCCTCGAGCTGGCCCTGGCCGCCGGACACCGCGTGGTGGCCGCCGATGCGAAGGGCTTCGGCCTGCCCGAGGTCCGGCTCGGCCTGATCCCCGGCTGGTCCGGCGTGTGGCGCGTGCCCCATCTGATCGGCCCGGAGGCCGCCGTCGACGTCGTGCTGAAGAACCCCCTCGACGACAACCGCATGCTCGACGCCCGCGCGGCGCACGGGCTCGGCCTGATGGACCGGATCGTGGAGGGGGACCTCCTCGACGCGGGCCTCGAGCTCGCCGCCGCCCTGGTCGCCGGGGACGAGTCCGTGGCGGCCGAACTGGCCGCCCACCGCGACCGCGACGTGTCCGACGCCGCCTGGGACCGCGCCCTGGCGGCGCTGGAGCGGCTGCAGGCCGCTCGCCCCGGACGCCACCTGCCGGCGCGCCGTCACCTGGAGGACCTGTTCACCGGCGCCCGCACGCGCACCCGCGCCGAGTCCGCCCAGGCCGAGGCGGACGCCCTCGGGACGCTGCTGCACTCCCCCGAGTTCCGGCGCACCGTGTACGCGTTCCTCGGCCTCGTCCAGGGCCGCGCCAAGCGCCCCGCCGGCGACCCGGGCCGCGAGCTCGCCCGCGAGGTCCGCAAGGTCGGCATCGTCGGTGCGGGCCTGATGGCCGGCCAGCTCGCCCTCGTCTTCGCCCGGCACCTGCGGGTGCCCGTCGTGATGACGGACATCGACGCCGAGCGTGTCGAGCGCGGCCTGGCGGGCGTGCGCGCGCAGGTCGAGAAGATGGTCTCCCGTGGACGGCTCTCCGCCGAGGACGGCGAGGCCCTGGCCGGGTTGATCACCGCGGACACGGACAAGGCGGTGTACGCGGACGCCGACATCGTCATCGAGGCCGTCTTCGAGGAGCTCGAGGTCAAGCGCACCGTCTTCCGCGAGCTCGAGGGCATCGTGCGTGAGGACGCCATCCTGATGACCAACACCTCGAGCCTGTCCGTGGCCGCCATGGCCGAGGTCCTCGAGCATCCCGAGCGCCTCGTGGGCTTCCACTTCTTCAACCCGGTGGCGGTCATGCCGCTCGTGGAGATCGTGCGGACCGAGGCGACGACGGACGAGGTCGTGGCCACCGCGTTCGAACTGACCCGCCGGCTCCGCAAGACCGGCGTGCTCGTCCACGACGCCACCGCGTTCGTGGTCAACCGCGTCCTGCTGCGCATGATGGGCGAGGTGCAGAACTCCTTCGACGAGGGCACCGACGCGCACGAGGCCGACCACGCGCTGGACCCGCTGGCCCTGCCGATGACGCCGTTCACCCTCCTGGCCATGGTCGGCATCCCCGTGGCCCAGCACGTGTCCGAGTCCCTCTCCGCGTCCTTCGGCGCGGAGCGCTTCCCGGTCTCGGCGAACCTGCAGCGCCTGATCGACGCCGGCAAGACCGCGATCTGGGCCAAGGACGTCCGCCCCGACCGGCGCGACGAGGAGGCCGCCGGCGCGACCGGCGAGCAGATCCCGGAGGCGACCGCGGCCCTGCTGGAGCAGGGCTCGACCCCGCAGACCTCCGAGGAGCTGCTGCGCCGGGTCGAGGACGCGCTGGCCGAGGAGATCGGCCTGCTCCTGGACGAGCGCGTCGTCGCGGCCCCCGAGGACGTGGACCTGTGCATGATCCTCGGCGCCAACTGGCCCCTGCACCTGGGCGGCATCACGCCGTACCTGGACGACTGCGGGGCCGCCGAGCGGGTGAACGGGCGGCGCTTCCACCCGGCCGCGCAGGCCTGACCGGCCCCGGCCGGGCCGTCCGCGACGGCCCGGCCCACGGCTCAGGCGATCGGCAGCCCGGCGAACGTCACCACGTGCGCGTCGAGCCCGGCGGTCGCCGCGGCCTGGTCGGCCACGGGGGTCGAGGCGGTGCCCCCGCCCCAGTCGGAGGCGACCACGGCGCCCTCGCGCACGAGGTGCGCCCCCAGCTCCACGCCGTCCGCGACGACGGCCACCCGCACGTCCGACCCGCCCGCGTCCGCCGGGCGCAGCTCGGCGCGGGGCACGCGCAGCCCGCCCTGCAGGGGCGAGGCCTCCTCGAGCCGGTCCACGGCGAGCGGGCCTTCGGCGGCCACCCGCGCGAGGAGGAGGTACTCCGCGTACGAGGGCAGCACCGCGGCGTCGATGCCGGCCCGCTCACGGTCGATGCGCACCCGCTGGGCTCCGGCGGAGTCCTCGTGGGTCGTCCATGCCCAGCCGTCCCCGTCGGGCGTGAAGCCGACCTGCGTCTGGGCGAGGTAGCGCTCGGGCAGTCCACCGCGGGCGGCGCGCTGGGCGGGCGTGGGGGCGAAGCCCATGCGGGTGGTCAGCACGCCGTCCTCCAGCACCCGGTGCAGGAAGCCGACGTGCACGTCGTCGAGGGTCACGGCCTCCCACCGCTCGAAGGGAGTGAGGTCGAAACGGGCGGCGCCGGTGGGGCGCGGGGCGGGGTGGGTCACGGCGGTGCTCCTGGGGCTCGGGGGTCCGTCCCCCCGATCCTCGCACCCGTCGGGCCCGGTCGCATCCGCCCTCGCCACGGGCGATAATGGGTCGATGACCACGCAGGACTCCCCCCTCACCCCGAACTCCTCCCGGTCCGGCTGCTGCGACGACCACGCCCGCCCGGACACCTCCCGCCGCACCGTCCTGGGCCGCGGCGCCGCCGTCGCCGCCGCGGGTGCCGGCACACTCGCGCTGGCCGGCTGCACGGACCGGCTGCGTGAGAAGGACACCGCGCAGGACCACTACACCGGCTCCGACGCCGTCGACGCGCTGCCCGCCGCCGAGCTGCCCGTGGGCGCCTCCCGGGAGGTGCAGGTGCAGGGTAGGACGCTGATGATGCATCGCGTGGACGAGACCACGGTGACCGCCTTCACCAACGTGTGCACGCATCAGGGCTGCCTGCTCCAGGTCGTGGACCGGCAGGAGGGCCCGGCCTACGCCTGCCCCTGCCACGGCTCGCACTTCGACGTCACCTCGGGGAAGCCGTTCGGCGGCCCGGCCCGCAAGGCCCTCATGGACTACGACGCGGCCGTCGTCGACGACCGCATCGTCGTCAAGCTCTGAGCCCGGCTCATTCCTCCGGCGCGCCGTAGCGCCGGCGCGGGGGCACCACGACGGCGGAGCGGTCGTTGGGGTCCCACGCCGGCTGCTCGCGCCGCCGCGCCGGGTAGTAGCGGTGCCGCCACCAGAACCAGATGAGCGCCCCCAGCACCGGCAGCAGCAGCATGAGGCCGACCCACGGCAGGCGCGCCCGGGCGTCCAGGGGGCTGCGGCCCAGCGAGACGAAGCCGGCCACCCACAGCGCACCGGCCACGACGGACACGGTCCAGCCCAGGGCGGCCTCCCCCGGCGTCGGCACGAGCGGGGTCGCGGCGGCCGCGCCGGTCAGCGCGCCGGCCATCAGAAGAGCGCGACCTTCTCCGGGCCCGGGAACAGGGCGTCCAGCTCGGCCAGGTCCTCCGCGGTGGCGAGCCAGTCGGCCGCCGCCGCGTTCTCCACGACCTGCTCGGCACGGGTGGCGCCGGCGATCACGGAGGACACCGGTCCCTGCGCCGCCAGCCACCCGATCGCGGCCTGGACCTCGGTGATCCCCCGCTCCCGGGCGAACCGGCCGAACGCGGCCAGCTGCTCCAGGTCGGCGTCGGCCACCATGTGCTGGCGCACGTGGGACAGGCGCGAGCCCTCGGGGGCGTCGCCCTGCGAGTACTTGCCCGTGAGCAGCCCGTTGGCCAGCGGGAAGTACGGCAGGACGCCGAGCCCGAACTCGGCCGCCGCCGGGACCACCTCGAGCTCGGCCCGGCGGTCCAGCAGGTTGTAGTGGTTCTGCGCGGACACGAAGCGCTCCACGCCCAGCTCGCGGGCCACGTACTCGGCCTGGGCGATCTGCCACCCGGCCCGGTTCGAGTGGCCCACGTAGCGGACCTTGCCGGCGCGCACGAGGTCGTCGAGCGCGCGGAGGGTCTCCTCGATGGGCGTGGCCGGGTCCGGGGTGTGGAACTGGTAGAGGTCGATCCAGTCGGTGCCGAGGCGGCGCAGGGAGTCCTCGACGGCGCGCACGATGTACCGGCGGGAGCCCCGCGCGCCGCCGTCGTCGCCGGCGACACCGCCCATGTCCATGCCGAACTTGGTGCCGATCACCACCTCGTCGCGGCGGGCGCCCAGGGCGCGGCCGAGCCGCTCCTCGGACAGGCCGGGCTCGGCGCCGTAGACGTCGGCGACGTCGAAGAAGGTGATGCCGGCGTCGAGCGCGGCGTGGACGACGGCGTCGGTGCCGGCCTGCTCCAGCGTGGCGGTGCCGGGGCGGCCGAGGTTGTTGCAGCCCAGGCCGACGACGGAGACGGTCAGCCCGGAGCGGCCGAGACGGGTGTGGCGCACGGGTCAGCCCTCCTGCTCTGCGGTGCGGACGTCCACCTTGTTCGGCTGCACGCCGTCGGCGCGCTTGGCGGCCGCCGGGATCTCGGCGGCGGCCTTGCGGGCGTGGGGGGTCCGGACGCGCAGCACGAGGGCACCGGCCTCCTCGACGACGTCCTCGACCTCGCCAAGACCGCGCCAGGCCAGCTGGTGGGTCACCTCGACGCGCAGCCGTTCCACGGTGCGCCGCTCGATCACCGTGGCCTCCCGGCCGCGGAGCCGGTAGGCCACCGGCAGCACGGCGAAGGTCGCGGGGTCCGCCTCGGCGAAGCCCTCCTCCGCGCCCTGCGC
Source organism: Micrococcus sp. MS-ASIII-49 (assembly GCF_000946635.1). Lineage (NCBI taxonomy): Bacteria > Bacillati > Actinomycetota > Actinomycetes > Micrococcales > Micrococcaceae > Micrococcus > Micrococcus sp. MS-ASIII-49. Next base: position 7,925 of record NZ_JXSP01000179.1, on the reverse strand, counting down.
CACGAACGCGGCCAGCAGCTGATCACCCTCGGCCTGGTCGGCCAGGGGCTGCTCCCCGACGGTGCCGGGCTGGCCGACCCGGCCGTGGTGGACCACGAACTCCCCGGCCTCCGCGTCGGCCCATGCCTCGCGGTACTCGAAGAGCCGGGCGCCGTCGTCGCCGACGCGATCACGGTACAGCCGGACGATGCTCATGCCTGCTCCTGGTGGTGGGGGGCGGCCGCGTCCTCGGGGACGGGCCGGGCGTACGGGACCTTGGCGCCGAGGACCTGGGCGACGGTGTCCTGGGTGATGCGCTGCGCGGTGAGGCCCACGCGGGCCAGCACCTGCTCGCGGCTGCCGTGGGCGAGGAACTCGACCGGCAGGCCGACCTCGTTCAGGGCGGTGTCCACGCCGGCCGCGCGCATCTCCTGCCGGATCCGCGAGCCGACGCCGCCGGCCCGCACCCCGTCCTCGAGGCACACGACGATCCGGTGGCGGGCGGCCGTGTCGATCACGGACCGGGCCACGGGCAGGACCCACCGCGGGTCGATCACCGTGGCGCTGATGCCGTGCCGCTCGAGCCGTTCGGCGACGTCGAGGCCGAGCTCGGCCATCGCGCCCACCGCCACGATCAGCACGTCCCGCTCGGCGCCGTCGCGTCCGCCGGCCTCGCCGCGCCGGGCGAGCACGTCCGTGCCGTCCGACAGCCGCTCCAGGGCGCGCACCGGCTCGCCGACCGAGCCCTTCGCGAACCGCACCACGGTGGGCGCGTCCTCGACGGCGACGGCCTCGCGCAGCTCCTCCCGGAGCGTGTCCGCGTCGCGGGGCGCGGAGATCCGCAGCCCCGGGACCGACTGCAGCAGGGCCAGGTCCCACATGCCGTGGTGGCTCGGGCCGTCCGGCCCGGTGACGCCCGCGCGGTCCAGCACGAACGTCACGCCCGCACGGTGCAGGCCCACGTCCATGAGCACCTGGTCGTAGGCGCGGTTGAGGAAGGTCGCGTAGACGGCCACCACGGGGTGCAGGCCGCCGAAGGCCATGCCGGCGGCCGACGTGACCGCGTGCTGCTCGGCGATGCCGACGTCGAACACCCGGTCCGGGTGGGCCAGCGCCATCGGGGCCAGGCCCACGGGGTTCTGCATGGCGGCGGTGATGGCCACGACGTCCGGCCGCTCGTCCGCGATCGCGACCATCTCTTCGCCGAACACGGAGGTCCAGGACTGGGCCGTCGACGAGGTGATGGGCTCGCCCGTGGAGGGGTCGATCACGCCGATCGCGTGGAACTGGTCCGCCTCGTGCGCGACCGCCGGCGGATAGCCGTGCCCCTTCTCGGTCATCGCGTGGACGATCACGGGCCCGCCGTACGCCCGCGCGTCCTCGAGGGCCTCCTCCATGGCGATGAGGTCGTGACCGTCCACCGGGCCGATGTACTTCATGCCCAGGTCCTCGAACAGGCCCTGCGGCGCCCAGAGGTCCTTGAGGCCCTTCTTCGCCGCGTGCAGCGGCCGGTACACCAGCTCCCCCGCGAGGCCAGCCTCCTGGAGGCGGCGCTTGAGGTAGTCGAGGGTCTGCTCGTAGCGGTGGTGGGTGCGCACCTTGTCCAGCACCCCGCGGCGCAGTCCGCCCAGGTGCTCGGCGACGCCGCCCACGGTGGGCGCGTACGAGCGGCCGTTGTCGTTGACGACGATCACCACGCGCCGGTCCCGGCCGGCGGCGATGTTGTTGACGGCCTCCCAGGCCATGCCCCCCGTGAGCGCACCGTCGCCGATCACGGCCACCACGGTGCGGTCCCCCTGCCCGGTCTGCGCCCAGGCCCGCGCGATGCCGTCCGCCCAGGAGAGCGAGCTGGAGGCGTGCGAGGACTCCACCACGTCGTGCTCGGACTCGGTGCGGTCGCCGTAGCCGGACAGACCCCCCTCCTGGCGGAGCGTCGTGAAGTCCTGGCGTCCGGTGAGCAGCTTGTGCACGTACGACTGGTGGCCCGTGTCGAAGATGACCGCGTCCTTGGGCGACTCGAACACGCGGTGCACGGCCAGCGTCAGCTCGACGACGCCCAGGTTCGGTCCGAGGTGGCCGCCCGTCTTGGAGACGTGGGCGATCAGGTAGGCGCGGATCTCCGCCGCCAGCGCGGTCAACTGGTCCTCCGTGAGGGCCGACAGGTCCGCCGGGCGGGCGATCTGCGGCAGCAGCGGGGCGCCGGGGCTCGTGGGGGGCAGATGTTCCATGGTGCGACCAGCCTACTCCGCGGCTCCGCACCCGGGCGGGACGCGGGCGGCGGCCCGCGCGGGCGGGCCCCGTGGATCAGGCCTTCGCGGCGATCTGACGGAGCACGTACTGAGACATGCTTCGCTCTGCCTGGCGATAGTCGCACAGCTTCCGTCGGCTCTCAGGATCCCTGTCTCGATGGGACGCCCGACGATGCAACCGGACAAGACCAATTTCTCTTGGGTGATCGGCGGTACTGGGATCGTCTTCTCACCACGGTGATGTTCACGAGACGACGCAGCTGATCCCGTCACGACGGCGAGCGAGGTGAGCCCGTCCGTTCGGGCCTCGATTCCATCTGCGACCAGAGCCGCCGAGCCGATGTTCTCCATCGCAGCCTCAGCGCTGCCACCCCGGGTCGATTGGATCTTGGCCGGGCGATTCCACGCCCGCCGATCGACATCGACTTGATACCCGGGAGGGGTATAGCGTTGACTGGACCAGAACGAACAGGAGACTTCATGCGCAAGCACCTCATGACCACCGTCGCCGCAGGAGTGCTCGGAGGAGCGCTCGTGTTCACCGGCTGCAGCACCGGCGGCGGCCAGGACCAAGGGACCCCCTCGACGACCAGCCAGCACGAGGGCCACGGCAGCAGCTCTGACAGCGGCGGGATGGAGCATCCGATGGACGGCGGCCCCGCCCCCGAGGGCATCGAGACGGCTGCGTCGCCCACATACCCGGTCGGCACCGAGGTCACGCTCACCGCCGACCACATGGAGGGCATGGACGGTGCGAACGCGACGATCGCCGGCGCGTACGACACGTACACCTATGCGGTGGACTTCACGCCGTCCGCAGGCGGGGAGCCGGTCAAGGATCACAAGTGGGTCGTCCAGCAGGAGATCAAGGACGCCGGAGATGAACGTCTGGCCGACGGCACCGAGGTCACTCTCGAGGCCGAACACATGGAAGGCATGAAGGGCGCGAAGGCGACCATCGCCTCCTCCACCGAGGAGACCGTCTACATGGTCGATTACGAGTCCGACGGCATGACGATGACCAACCACAAGTGGGTCGTCGAGAGCGAGCTCAAGCCGGCCTCCTGAGCCGATCGCCGCGGGCGCGCTGAAGGTCCGCGGCGAAATACGACCCGATCGAAGGAAAGATCGGGGAATGACGAGGGGAAGCGAAGAGCATGACGGACCCGACCACGCATCACCATGACCACGCCGGCGTCGCGACCACCGAGTCCGGCCACCGTGACGACTCGCGCGCCGAGAACGAAGACCACACCATGGAACACGGTGACCACGCCGGGCACGGTCATCACGGCGGTGGTCACGCGGGCCACGGCGACCACGTCGGCCAGTTCCGGCGGCTGTTCTGGATCAACCTGATCATCGCCATCCCGGTGGTCGCGTTCTCCCCCATGTTCGCCATGCTCCTGGGCTACTCGGTCCCCAGCTGGGCGGGCTGGGTCGCCGCAGTCCTCGGCTCCGTCATGTACGCCTGGGGCGGCACCCCGTTCCTCACCGGTGCTGTCAGCGAGCTGAAAAGCCGCCAGCCGGGGATGATGCTGCTCATCGCGCTCGGCATCACCGTAGCGTTCCTCGCCTCCTGGGCCGCCACTGTCGGTCTCGTCCACCCCGAGCTCGAGTTCTGGTGGGAGTTGGCGCTGCTGATCGTCATCATGCTGCTGGGCCACTGGATCGAGATGCGCTCACTGGCCCAGACCACCTCGGCGTTGGACTCCCTCGCCGCGCTGCTCCCTGACGAGGCTGAGCGTATAGAGGGAGACGACGTCGTCAAGGTCGACCCGGCAGAGCTGCGCGTCGGCGACGTCGTCATCGTCCGGCCTGGCGGCAGCGTCCCCGCCGACGGCACCATCGTCGACGGCCGCGCCGACATGGACGAGTCCATGATCACCGGCGAATCACACCCCGTCGCCCGCGGCGAGGGCGAGAACGTCACCGCCGGCACCGTGGCCACCGACTCCGGCCTGCGCGTAGAGATCACCGCCACCGGCGACGACACGGCTCTGGCGGGCATCAACAGGCTCGTCGCCGAGGCGCAGGGCTCATCCTCCCGTGCCCAGCGCATCGCCGACCGGGCTGCGGCCCTGCTGTTCTGGTTCGCCCTCGGAGCTGCGCTGATCACCGCCGTCGTCTGGACGCTCTTCGGGCTCCCCGACGACGCGGTCGTTCGCACCATCACTGTCCTCGTCATCGCCTGCCCCCATGCGCTGGGTCTGGCGATCCCTCTGGTCGTGTCCATCGCCACCGAGCGCGCCGCCCGCGGCGGCGTCCTGATCAAGGACCGCCTCGCCCTGGAGTCCATGCGCCAGGTCGACGCGGTGCTCTTCGACAAGACCGGCACCCTGACCAAGGGCGAGCCCACCGTCACCGGCGTGGAGCCGACCGGCGGCCTGAATGCCGAACAGCTCCTCGCCCTGGCCGCCTCCGCCGAGGCCGACAGTGAGCACCCCCTCGCCCGGTCCATCGTCACCGCCGCCAAGGAGAAGGGCCTCGCCGTCGAACCGGCCAGCGGGTTCACCTCCTCCCCGGCGGTCGGCGTCACCGCGACGGTGGCCGACCATGAGATCCGCGTCGGCGGACCCCGTCTGCTCGAGGAGACCGGCCAGGACGAGATCGGTGTCGCCGACGAATGGCGGGCAGAGGGTGCGATCATCCTGCACGTCCTCCGCGACGGCAAGGTCATCGGCGGTCTCAAGCTCGCCGACGAGGTTCGCCCAGAGTCCCGCGACGCCGTCGATGCGCTCCATCAGCTCGGCGTCGAGGTCGTCATGATCACCGGCGACGCGGAAGCCGTGGCGAACGAGGTGGGAAGAGAGCTCGGCATCGACCGGGTCTTCGCCGGCGTCCGCCCCGAGGACAAATCCGCCAAGGTCGACCAGCTGCAGAAGGAGGGCAAGAAGGTCGCCATGGTCGGCGACGGCGTCAACGACGCCCCTGCCCTGGCCCAGGCCGACGTCGGCATCGCCATCGGGGCCGGCACCGACGTCGCCATCGCCTCTGCAGGTGTCATCCTCGCCAGCTCCGACCCGCGTAGCGTCCTCTCGGTCATCCAGCTCTCCCGTGCCGCATACCGTAAAATGAGGCAAAACCTGTGGTGGGCCGCAGGGTACAACTTGCTCTCTGTGCCGCTCGCGGCTGGCGTGCTCGCACCCGTCGGCTTCGTCATGCCGATGTCAGTAGGCGCGATCCTGATGTCGATCTCCACCGTCGTCGTCGCGCTCAACGCCCAGCTGCTGCGTCGCATCGACCTCGCCCCAGATGCCAGCACCCGCTCCGTCCTGGAGCACCAGAAGTGAAGGACGCACTCGTGACCACTGAAACTGCAGCCGATGAGACCGGTGCCGACACCGGAGCCCATCGGCACGGCTACATCAGTGACAAGGACCGTTACCGCAACCGCATGAAGCGCATCGAAGGCCAAGCCCGCGGCATCACGAAGATGATCGACGACGAAAAGTACTGCATCGACATCCTCACCCAGGTCTCGGCCCTCACCCGCGCCCTGCAGGGAGTGGCGACCGGTCTGCTCGATGACCACCTCAAGCACTGCGTGCTCGACGCCGCCAAGAAAGGCGATGAAGACGCGGCCATCGCCAAGATCCAGGAGGCCACCGACGCCATCAATCGCCTCGTGCGCTCCTGACACCATCCGATTTCGTCAACACAGGGTGCCTCGGACCGGTGGGCCCCAGATCAGGACAAGGCTCTTGATGTCTCCGGGCAGGCGTGCTTTGCACGTCGTCGCGCCCTTGGCACCGGCGAACTCGGGATGCCTTCTGTCTAACCTGACGACATGAACACGTTCACCTGAGAAAAGAGTTGGGCATGCCACTTGCCATTGTTGCTCCGATCCAGTCCTCCAGGAGCCGCCTGAGGATCTGCGCGGCCTTGACCGGTCTGGCGACCAGCGCCGTCCTCCTGCTCAGCGGCTGTGCTGATGCGGGACCGTCCGCTGATGCAGGATCCGATCACTCACTGGTGGTCGAGCACAATCTAGACGGATTGAATGCTCGCGAGATCATCAAGCGCCTCGACTCAACGAAGGTGACAGATCGCTCGTCTGAATTCATCGCGTCGATTGAACCGGACCAGCTTGTACTGACCGACGACCAGAACAATCAGACCACCCTGCCGATGCCAGAAGACGAATTCTACGTCTCTATCGCCCCGTATCGCAGCCAGACTCACGAATGCTACTTCCACAGCCTCACGACCTGCACCGGCGAACTCGCCAATACTGACGTCCACGTCACCGTGGTCGAGGCGACGTCCGGGGAGACCCTCCTCGATGAAACGCTGACGACGTACGACAACGGATTCGTCGGGGTCTGGCTGCCGCGTGGAATTGACGCTACTCTCACTGTCTCAGCTGAAGGCCGCACCGCGAAAAAGGCCATCTCGACCCGCCCCGACGACCCCACCTGCTTGACCGGTCTTCAGCTGGTTTAAGGCCCAGGTCTCATGCTCCTCTGCAGCGCCGACAGATCAGGCGTCGAGACGTCCCATCCTTGGACTCCCACAGGGTCTCGGCGTCCCGATGTGAGGATTCGCCCGAGAGCCGGCTTCAGAGTCATCGCAGGGCATCACCAGACCGGGCTGAAGCCTCGTCGACCAATATCAACCAGTGCCAACTGAAGAGCACTACATCGCTCACTCTGTTTCACGATGTGCATTTCGGGGGATCCTCTCTGTCCAGGTCCTCACGCTCATACCTGCCGGTGCTGAGCCTCGCCGAGCTTCTCGAGCACTTGACCTGGATCGTCGATCAGTTCGAACACGCCACTCGGGCGTGTCCGACAATGCCGTCGACCACGCGAGCACAGCATTCAGGACCACGGCAGCCCAGTACACGATCGCGTACTCGTCGTACCTGCTCGCCAGGCCCGGCCATTGCTTCAGGTGCGCGTCCTGGCGCTCGATCACGTTCCGGCCCGTGTAAGCCTCCGAGTCCAGGCCCACGGGTCGGCCGCCGGCCGAGCCGCGGCGTCTGCGGTGGCCCTGCTGGTCAGCCGGTTGGGGAGAACGGCCTTGATGCCACCGGCGCGCAGATGGGTGCCGATCGCCCGCGATGAGTACGCCCTCTCGCCCAGCACCGTCGACCAGCTGATGGGTCTTCGTGCTCAGCCCGCTCCGTGAGCGCCCGAGGCCGTGATCGGCGGGCTCTTCACGCGGATTCCTTGTCGTTCGATCCAGCCCCTCTGAGCCGGGTGGTGTTCCTCGCGTGCTGATGGGCGCGGGCGATCGTGGAGTCGACCGAGACCGACCAATCGATCAGGATTTCGGCATCCGCTGCAGGTGGTCCGTGTTGCCAGCACCGTGTCCCAGGTGCCCTCTTCGGCCATGCGGCCGTGCCAGGTCCACACTACTCAGCCAGGGCCCGGAGACCTCGGGCAGGTCCCGCCACGGGATCGAAGCACCTGTCCCGGTGGATGATGGCGTCGACCATCGTGACGGCATCGGCGAACGGCCGGCCCTGCCGGCCTGTGGGGGCGTGGGAGAGCATCTGGAACCGGGACGTGTCTTCGAGGGCGCCAGCCGACCCTGGATTCATTGTCAGACACGCCCTAGGCCCGTCTGGCCCGAGGGTGAGCCGGACTCTGAACTGGGGGATGAAGAGCGGTCGTGCACCGGGGTCGGCCCCAGCGGCCACGACGACGGCGGCCCGCCGCCCTCCGCACGGAGGGCGGCGGGCCGCCGTCG
>NZ_JXSP01000178.1:0-1447 GCF_000946635.1 Micrococcus sp. MS-ASIII-49 | reverse complement strand
GGTCAAGCCCCTTGTGGTGGTGTAGCGGTTGGATCCTTCGTTGGGGCTGTCAGGCGCTGAGCTCGAGGGCAGTGTCGGTGTCGGTGCCCACCTCGCTTCCGGTGTCCTCGACGGGGGTGAGGCGGCAGCGGGCGAGGACCTCGAGGCCGAGGTAGCGGCGCCCTTCGGCCCATTCGTCGGTCTGCTCGGCCAGCACCGCCCCGACCAGCCTGACGATGGCTGCCCGGTTGGGGAAGATGCCCACCGCGTCGGTGCGGCGGCGGATCTCCCGGTTGAGCCGCTCGGCCGGGTTGTTCGACCAGATCTGCGTCCAGACGTCCTTCGGGAACGTCGTGAAGGCCAGGATGTCCGCCCGGGCATCACCGAGGTGCTCGGCCACCGCCGGGAGCTTCTCGCTTACGTAGTCCAGCAGCCGATCGAACTGCGCGTTCACCGCCGTGGCGTCGGGCTGGTCGTAGACCGAGTGGAGCATGGCCTTCACCGCCGGCCACATGGACTTCGGGGTGATGCCCATCAGGTTCGCCGCGTAGTGGGTCCGGCACCGCTGCCAGGTGGCGCCGGGCAGGTTGGCGGCGATGGCGTCCTTGAGCCCGGCATGGGCGTCACTGGTGACCAGGCGGACCCCGGCCAGGCCCCGGGCCACGAGGTCAGCGAAGAACTCGTTCCACGCCGCACCGGTCTCACTGGTCGCCACGCGCATCCCCAGGACCTCGCGGTGGCCGTCACCGTTGACCCCGGTAGCCAGCAGCACCACCGCGTTGACCACCCGCCCGCCCTCGCGGACCTTCATCGTCAGCGCGTCCGCGGCCACGAACGTGAACGGACCGGCCTCATCCAGGGGCCGGTGGCGGAAGGACTCCACGTGTTCATCCAGGTCCGCGGCCATCCTGGAGACCTGGGACTTGGAGAGGGCATTGATCCCCAGGGTCTTGACCAGCTTGTCCATCCGCCGGGTACTCACCCCGGCCAAGTAGCAGTCCGCCACCACGGTGATCAGCGCCGACTCCGCTCTCTTTCGGCGTTCCAGCAGCCACTCCGGGAAGTACGTCCCAGAGCGCAGCTTCGGGATGGCTACATCGACCGTGCCGACCCGGGTGTCCAGGTCCCGGTGCCGGTACCCGTTGCGCTGGGCGGACCGTGTCGGGGTGGGCTTGCCCCATTCGGCGCCGACCACCGCGTCGGCATCGGCGGAGAGCAGGGTGTTGATCATGGTCTGCAGCAAGTGGCGCATCATGTCCGGGGACGCTTCGGACAGGGCTTCGCTCAGCAGGCCGGCAGGGTCGAGAATATGAGGAGCGGTCATCGTGATGACTCCATTCGAGGGTGCTGTGAGAGGTTCACTCGAAGGATCACACGGTGGCCGCGTCCACGTCTGAGACGACGTGCCCGACCACCGGGCGCTACACCACTATGCGGGACTCAACTACCAGGTCGGCCTTGGCCAGCT
>NZ_JXSP01000041.1:0-7229 GCF_000946635.1 Micrococcus sp. MS-ASIII-49 | reverse complement strand
GGGGCACGCGGGCGGGAACGTGGCGCGCACCGCCGCGGCCAGGGCGGCGGCGACGCGCGGGCGGTCGGCGCGGTCGCAGCGGACCTCGAGCAGACGCCGGCCGCGCACCGGGTCGGACAGGGCCCGGACGAGGTCGACGCGGTCGGTGACCCGCGTGTGCGGGAGGCCGTACGCGGCGGCCAGGGCGGCCAGGTCCACGCCGTGCGGGGTGCCGAAGAGCCGTTCGACGGGGTCCGCCATGCCGGGCGCCTCGGCCACGGCCCCGTGTTCGAGGCTCGCGAAGATCGCCCCGCCGTCGTCGTTGACGACCACGAGGTCGAGGTCCGGCTCGGTCTCGGTGGGGCCCACGAGCAGGCCGCCCGCCTCGTGCAGGGCGGTGAGGTCGCCGAGCAGGGCCACGGTCCGCCGTCCGCGCGCCAGTGCGACGCCCGCGGCCGTGGAGACGGTCCCGTCGATCCCGGCGAGCCCGCGGTTGGCGTACACCTCCGCGTCCGGCGCCGAGGGGGGCCGCCAGGTCAGGTCCACGTCCCGGATCACCGAGGACGAGCCCAGCACGAGCGGACCCCGGACCATGGCGGCGCTCACGTGCGCCACCGTCTGCGGGCTGAGCCGGTCGCCGGCGTCGGTGGTGACGAGCGCGTCCTCCACGGCGGCCTGGGCGCGCATCGAGGCGTGCTGCCACGCGGCGAGCCAGCCGGGCTCGCCCTGCCCGGCGAAGGCGGCGAGCTCCTCGAGGGTCTCCACGGGCGTCTCCCGGCGCCGGCCCGGCTCGAACCATGGTGCGGGCTCGGGGGCGTGCAGGGCCGTGGCGACGTCGGGGCGGGCCAGCAGGGCGTTGACCGTCCGGGTGAGCGTGGGCCGGCCGAACAGCACGACCCGTTCGATGCGGGCGGCAAGGGGGTGTGCGTCCGCGTCGCGCCCGCCGGCCGCGCCCAGCAGGAGCGGATAGGCGGCGATGGCGTTGGCGGAGAACCGCGCGTTCGACGACGGCTCGGCCAGCAGGGGCAGGCCCAGGGACAGCGCGAAGGCCGCGGCCACGGGGCCGGCGCCGTGGCAGGCCAGCACGACGGTGCGCCGCTGGTCCAGGCGGGCGACGTCCAGCTCGGGCAGCCCCGAGAGCACCGCCCCGGGCGCCCGGTAGGCCGACGCGGCGGCGGCCGGGCTCGCGCCGGTCGGGGCGACGGCCGGAGCAGGGGTGTGCGGCGCCGCGGCGGCGCCCATGGCGGCCGCCTCCTCAGGACTCGGCACGAGCGGGTCGCGGAAGTGCAGGTTCAGGTGGACCGGCCCGGCCGGGGCCTCTGCCATCGTCACCGGACCGGGCGCGCCGTCGTCGGAACCGGCCTCGGCGACGACCCCCTCGGCCGCCAGCAGGGCCCGGCGCACGGTGGCCCGCACGTGGCGCAGATGCTGCTCGGCATCCACGCCGTCGGCGGCGTCGCAGCCGAGGGAGGCGGCATGGCGGACGTGCGTGCCGAACACGCCCCTCTGGTCCGTGGTCTGGTTCGCGCCGGTGCCGTGCAGCTCGGGCGGACGATCCGCGGTCAGCGCGATCACGCGCGTGCCGGCGTGGATGGACTCCATCAGGGCGGGCAGCAGGTTCCCGACGGCGGTGCCCGAGGTGGTCAGCACGCCCACCGGGCGCCCCGAGGCCAGCGAGAGCCCGTGGGCGAGGAAGCCGGCCGAGCGCTCGTCCACCCGCACGTGCAGGCGGACCTCGCCGGCGCGCTCGAGGGCCGCGAGCGCGTAGGCCAGCGGGGCGGAGCGGGAGCCGGGGCAGACCACCGCGTCCCGCATGCCGGCGTCGATCAGGGCGGTGGCGACGGCGCGTGCCACGGAGAGGGAGTCGACGGAGGTCATGGTGGCCACCAGTCTAGGCCCGGGCGCGGACGGGCCCCGGACGCGGCGAGGCCGCCACGGTGACGCGGTGGCGCCGGCCGTGACGGCCTCGTCGAGGGTCCTCGCGGAGGCGGGGGTCAGCCCTTCGGGCCCTTGCCGTTGCCGTTGCCCTTGCCGTTGCCCTTGCCGTTGCCGTTGCCGTTGCCCTTGCCCTTGTTGCCCTTCTCCTTGCCGGCGCCCTTGCCGATGCCGTTGTTCCCGGTGGCGTTGAACACCTGGACGACGCACGGACGCGGGGCCGCGACCTTGTCGCCCACCTGGACCGGGCCGGTCGGGCTCAGGAAGTCCGGGAAGGAGGAGGTGTGCGCGCCCCAGGTGCCGTCCTCGCCCGGGTGCTGGACGTTGACGAACACGGAGTTGTCGCGGTCGTGGATCACGGGGCCGCAGGTCTCGGCGTCGCGGGGGACGGCGAGGAACTGCTGGACGCGGCCGCGCTCGGCGCCGTCGAGGGTGACCTTGTGCAGCGCGTCGGCGTAGCCGATGGTGCCGGGCTGGCCGTCGGTGGAGATCCAGAGGTTGCCCTCGGAGTCGAACGCCAGGTTGTCCGGGCAGGAGATCGGGGAGACCTTCTCCTTCGGGTAGCCGGCGAAGTAGGCCGAGGAGGAGACCGCCGGGTCGCCGGCGAGCAGCAGGATGACCCAGGTGAAGGTGGTGGAGGTGTGATCCCCGCCCCGCTCGGTGATCTCGATGACGTGGCCGTCGCGGTTGCCGATGACCGGGTTGGCCTCGTCCACGGCGGTGCGCTTGGTGTTGTTGGTCAGGGCCGCGTAGACCTTGCCGGTGACCGGGTTGGTCTCGACGTCCTCCGGGCGGTCCATCTTGGTGGCGCCCATCTTGTCTGCCGCGAGGCGGGTGTAGACGAGGACCTCGGCCAGGGACATGCCCGGGACGAAGGACGTCTTCTCGTCGGCCAGGGCGATCCACTCGCCGGAGCCGTCGAAGGCGCCGTCCGAGGGCAGGGTGCCCCTGCCGTCGATCTGGGCGGCCGGGGAGTCGCCGGAGAACTTGGCCACGTAGAGGGTGCCCTTGTCCATCAGGCGCATGTTGTGCTTCTTGTCGCCCTCGCGGACCTTCTCGGCGGAGACGAACTTGTACAGGTAGTCGTGGCGCTCGTCGTCGCCGGAGTAGACCACGGCGTGGCCGGACGGGGAGATCACGGCGGTGCCGGCCTCGTGCTTGAAGCGGCCCAGGAGGGTGTGCTTCACGGGCGTGGAGGTCGGGTCCTCGGGGTCGATCTCGACGACCCAGCCGAAGCGGTTGGCCTCGTTCTCGTAGCCGGGCTTGGTCAGGTCGAAGCGGTCGTGGACCTTCTCCCAGCCGCGGCTGGTGGCGGCGGCGGAGATGCCGTAGCGCTTCTCCTCGGCCGTGCCGCGGCCCTTGAAGTACTGGTTGAAGTTCTCCTCGCCGGAGAGCACGGTGCCCCACGGGGTGGTGCCGCCGGCGCAGTTGTTCAGGGTGCCCAGCACGCGGGTGCCGGTCGGGTCCTCGACGGTCTTGAGCAGCGCGTGGCCGGCGGCCGGGCCGCGGACCTCGAACTCGGTGGTGCCGGTGATGCGGCGGTTGCGGCGGCCGCCGCGGACGTACTCCCACGGGGCGCCGCGCTTGGCGCGCTTGAGGTCCACGATGGACAGGCCGTGGGCCTGGAGGCCGACGTTGACGACGTCCTCGAAGTTCGAGGCGATGTACTCCGGGGAGAACATGATGTTCTCGTTGGTGTACTCGTGGTTGGAGACGAGGTAGCCGGAGCGGTCGTTGCCGCCGTCGGTGATGATGTTCAGGTAGTCGTTGTTGTAGCCGAACTGGGCGGCCTGCGACGCACCGGTCTGGTGCTCGATGTCGAACTCCGGGGAGTCGGCGAACAGCGGGTCGCCCCAGCGGATCACGGTGCCCCAGTCGTAGCCCTCCGGCACGGTCATGGTGTCCACGGTGCGGCTCACCGGCGCGATGGGCTCGAAGGGGAGCTTGCCGCCGCCGGTCGGGCGCCGGCCGTTGTCCGCGAGCGCCTCGGGGGCCTGGGCCACCTGGGAGCCGATGACGACGGCGGCGGCGAGACCGGTGCCGCCGACCAGGGCGGAGCGGCGCGAGATGGCGGTCTCCGCGATCTGCTGGAAGGTCGGGTTCGCCGAGGTGTTGGGCACCGGGTGGGCGCACGCGTTGCCGCACTTGAGCTCGCACGTGACGGCGGAGCGGTTGCCACGGGTGTGGCCGGCCATGGGGAGGAGGCGCTTCAGCATGACGGGGTCCTTCGCGTCGTGGGGATGGTCCGGGGTCCGGTGCCGGGCCGGAGACGACCCCGGGGTGAGACCGGCCGGGGCCGCCATCACCTTGGCCCCTCGCTCCGAGCGGCGAGCCACGCCCAGGTGGCCGCGAGTTGAACTCTTCCCGGCCGCCGGATTTCGCCCCGTCGACATGCTGTAATCCGGCTCACATGCCCCGCGTCGACGGGGACCGGGCGGGCTCGTCAGCCCTGCGCGGCCAGCACCGCGTGGGCCGCGCGCAGGCGGTCGGCCCACCACGCCTGCCGCGTCCCGTCCGCCCGGATGCGGTCGAGCAGCTCCGGGTCGGGGGCGGGTGCCCGCTCCCCCGGTGCCGGGAGGGCCCCCGCGCGCGGGCGCCAGGCCGGGGCGACGACGTCGTGCTCGAAGAGGGCCGCGGTGCCGAGCCCGCACGCGTGCGGCAGGGACGGCAGGCAGGCGGCGAGCGCGGCGCCGCCGGCGATGCCCACGGAGGTGTCCAGCGCGGAGGAGACCACCGCGGGCAGCCCCGCGGCCGCCACGATCGCCGCGGCGCGGCGCACGCCCCCGAGCGGCTGGACCTTCACCACGATCAGGTCCGCGGCCCCGGCGGCCGCGACGGCGAGCGGGTCCTCGGCCTTGCGGACCGCCTCGTCCGCGGCGATCGGGGTGGCCACGCCCCGAGCGCGCAGCTCCGCGCGGACCTCCGCGAGGTCGGTGATGCCGGGCACGGGCTGCTCGGCGTACTCGAGGCCGACGTCGGCCAGCTCGGTGAGCACGTCCACGGCCTCGGCGGGCGTCCAGCCGGCGTTGGCGTCGACGCGGACCTGCGCGTGGGGCAGCAGCGCGCGCACCCGCCGCACGCGGGCCAGGTCGGCCCCGCGGCCGCCGGGGACGAGACCGCCCTCGGGTCCGTGCTCGGCCACCTTGACCTTGACCGCGGTGATGCCGTCGCCGTAGCGGGCCAGGACGGCCTCGACGTCGTCCGCGTCCACCGCGGGCACGGTGGCGTTGACGGGGACCGTCTCGCGGACCGGGGCGGGCCAGCCCTGCCAGCCGGTCTCGATCGCGGCGGCCAGCCACGCGGCGCACTCGTGCGGACCGTACTCCGGGAACGGGGAGAACTCGGCCCAGCCCGCCGGGCCGCGCAGCAGCAGGGCGTGGCGGAGGTCCGTGCCGCGGAACCGCACGCGCATCGGCACGGCGACCGCGACGGCGTCGGCCAGCAGCTCCTCGACGCTCGGCAGGGCGGGACCGCCCGGCGCGCCGGGCAGCGGGGGCAGGGCGGGGGCGGTGCTCATGCGGCCAGTGTAGAAAGGGCGCTCGGCTCCCGTTCCGACGGGCGCCGCGGGGTGGGACTGTCTGTGTCGGCGCCGACGCTCAGACGGCGCGGAGGTAGCCGAGGGCACGGGCCAGGTCCACGGCGCGGTCGTGGGCGCCGAGCGCCCCCTCCAGGCCGGCGACGACGGCGGCCGTCACCTCCTCGGTGAGGTGCCAGTCGGCGGTGAACGGGTCGTCGAAGCGCGCCCACGCCGTGCCCACGGCCGCGAGCGCGCGGGTCATCTCCGTGAGGTCCCCGAAGACCGGTCGCGGCTCGTCCAGGCGGTCCTCCCAGCCCTCGTCTCCCGGGGCCATGAGCACCTGGCCGGTGGAGGCCGCGTGGATGAACGGGTCGGCGCCCTGCTTGGCCACCACCGTCCAGTCCTCGTTCCAGTCCACCAGCAGCGCACCGGTGCGGTGGTTCCACCGGTAGCCGGCCTGCTCGTCCCACAGGCGGTCCAGTGGGAAGAACATCACGGGCAGGCCGAGGGTGTCGATCTCCAGCCACTCCGGCCCCACGTAGCGGTAGAAGTCGGCCAGGTCCGGGGCGAGGGGCTCCTCGGCGGCCCACTCGATGGGCTCCTGCCGGCTCAGCCGGCCGAACGGGGCCAGGGCGTCCCGGGCGGCCAGCAGGTCCTCGGCCGAGAGACGGGGCCGGGCGCCCGGCTCGGCACCCGGGCCGGGGGCCGAGCCGGTGGAGTCGCGGAGGGCCGGGCGATGTCCGTGGGCGGGGGGCACGCGGGTCATGGCCCCAGGCTAGGCAGGCGGCTCAGAGGCGCGGAGGACGGGGCGGCGACGGGGGCGTGACCGTCCGATGAAGCCTGCATGACGGCTGCGCGTCCGACACAATGGAACCCATGCCCCCCACCGCCCGCGCCCCCCGCCGCCTCCCCTCGTGGACGTGGTGGCTGGCGCTGGCCGCGTGCGTGGCCGGCGTCGTGCTGGTCTACGCCGCCCTGGTGTGGTCCTCCGCCGGCCAGGTGCTCGAGTACCAGGTGTTCCGCGCCGTCGAGGAGCGCTACGGGGACACCGTGCCGGACGTGGCCTCCCAGGTGGTGCGGATCCTGCCGCTCGGACTGGCGGTCGGCATGGCGCTGGCCTCGCTCGGCGCGCTCGCCGTGGCCCGGTGGCGGCGGCGGGGGCTGCTCGCCCTCCTCGTGCTGGCCGGGTCCAACCTCACCACGCAGCTGCTCAAGGCGGCGCTTCCGCGGCCCGAGCACGCCGACGGGGTCCCGTGGTCCGGCGGCAACTCACTGCCCTCGGGCCACATGACGCTCGCGACGGGCGCCGCGGTGGCCGCGCTGCTGCTCGTGCCCGCCCGGTGGCGACCGCTCACCACCGTCCTCGGCGCCGTGGTCAGCGCCTGCACCGGCGCCGTCGCCTACACGGAGGCCTGGCACCGGCCGTCGGACATGGCCGCCGCAGCGCTCGTGTCCGCCGCCTGGGGGCTGCTCGCCGTGCCGTTCGTCCGGTACGACGGCGCACCCCGGCCCGCACCGCGCGGCGCCCGCGGCGTGGAGGCCACGCTCTGGTCCCTGGGCGTCGCGGGCCTGGCGGTCGGGCTGACGCTGCTGGCCCTCACCCTCGACACCCCCGCGACCAGCGGCGCCGGCCCCCACCCGGCGGCCGAGCCGGCCGGGATCCTGCTCAGCGCCTCCCCCGCGGTCCTGCTGTGGGGTGCGCTCGGCACGGCCTTCCGCCGCAGCCGCGCCGACTGACCGCCCCTCCCCGCACGCTCGCCGCACCCCCACCAGACGACGAGCCCTGCGATGTGGCGGC
>NZ_JXSP01000040.1:0-35126 GCF_000946635.1 Micrococcus sp. MS-ASIII-49 | reverse complement strand
GCCGCCACATCGCAGGGCTCGTCAGGGGCCGGGGGCGGGCCGGGATCGTCCGGATCAGATCCGGGCGAGGGCCGCCGTCGGATCGTGGAGGCAGTCCGCCACGAACGTGAGGAACGCGCTCGCGGTGGCGCCGTCGGTGACGCGGTGGTCGAAGGTCACGGTCATCTCGGTGACCTTGCGGACCACGATCTCCCCGTCCACGACCCACGGGCGGTCGATGATCCGGCCGATGCCGAGCATCCCGACCTCGGGCACGTTGATGATCGGCGTGGCGCCGTCCGTGCCCAGCGGGCCGTAGTTGTTCAGCGTGAACGTGCCGCGGGTGAGCTCGGCCGGGGCGGCCCTGCCCGCGCGGGCACGGCTGACGGTGTCGTTGATCGCGGCGGTGAGCTCGTCCGCGGACAGCTTCTCCGCGTGCTCGACGGAGGGCACCATGAGGCCGCGGTCGGTCTGCACGGCCAGGCCGAGGTGGACGCCGTCGACCTCCACGATCTCGTCCTTGCCGTCCGCCCCGGCCTCGATGCGCGCGTTCATCACCGGGTACCGGCGCAGGCCGGCCAGGGTGAAGCGGGCGATCAGGCCGAGCAGCGAGGGCGCGTTCTCCGGGTCCTTCGCCTTGAGCGCGACCCGCAGCTCGAGCAGGGCGGTGACGTCCACGTCCAGCCACGCCGTGACCTCCGGGACCTCGCGGCGCGAGCGGGAGAGCTGGTCCGCGATCACCTTGCGCACCCCCGAGATCGGGGTGCGGGCGACGACGGCCAGGCCGGTCCGCCCGTCCACGGCGCCCGCCTGCGCGGCGGCCGCGGCCGACGGGGCCGGGGTCGGGGCGGTCTGCGGGGTGGAGCCCTCGGCCGCGGCGAGCACGTCGGCGCGGGTGATCAGGCCGTCCGGGCCCGTGCCGGTCAGCGCGGCCACGTCCACGCCCTTCTCGCGGGCGAGCTTGCGGACGATCGGGGAGGTCACGCGCGGGGCGCCGGCCCCGGCCGTGGGGGCCGGTGTCGGGCGGGCGGCGCCGCGGCCGCGCTTGGACGGACGGCTGCGGGAGGTGGCCCTGTGGCCGGAGGTGCCGTAGCCGATGAGCACGGCGCCGGAGGCCTCGTCGTCGGAGCCGGCGACGTCGCCGTCGCCGCCGCGGGCCTTGTCCGGCTTCGGCTGGACGCCGGCCATCTCCTCCTCGCGGTAGCTCAGCGCGCCCGGGCGGGCGGCCTCGGCCGCCGCCGCACCGGTCGACGGCGGGACGGCGAGGGTCTCGGTGCCGGCGGCGGGCGCGGAGCCCTCACCGGACTCGCCGGCCGCGCCGATGGTGATCAGCGGGCTGCCGACGTCCATGGTCTCGCCCTCGGCGCCGTGCAGGGTCAGCACGGTGCCGGCGTACGGGCTCGGCACCTCGACGAGGGCCTTGGCGGTCTCGACCTCGACCATGGGCTGGTCGACGGCCACGGTGTCGCCCTCGGCGACGAGCCAGCGGACGATGTCGGCCTCGGTCAGGCCCTCGCCCAGGTCGGGCAGCAGGAAGGTGTTGCTCATGCGCGGGCCTCCTCGGCGTCCAGGTCCCAGTTCAGGTCGTCGATCGCGTCCAGGATGCGGTCGATGTTCGGCAGGTGGTGCTCCTCGAGCTTCGGCGCGGGGAACGGGATGTCGAAGCCGGTCACGCGGCCCACGGGCGCCGCCAGCGAGTGGAAGCAGCGCTGCTGGATCCGGGCCACCAGCTCGGAGGCCACGGACGCGAAGCCCTGCGGCTCGGCGACGACGACGGCGCGGCCGGTCTTGGCGACCGAGGCGGTCATCGTGTCCTCGTCCAGCGGGTTCACGGTGCGCAGGTCCACGACCTCCACCGAGAGCCCCTCCTCCGCGGCCGCGTGGGCGGCGGCGAGGCAGGTGGGCACGGAGGGCCCGTAGGAGACGAGGGTGACGTCCGTGCCCTCGCGGACGACGGCGGCGCGCGCCCAGGCCTCGCCGTGCTCCTTCTTGTCCTCGACGCGGGCCCAGCCCTCCTCGAACTCTTCGCGCAGCTGGTCGAGGTCGAGCTCGGCCTTGGTCCAGTACATCTTCTTGGGCTCCATGAAGACCACCGGATCGTCCAGACGGATGGCCGAGCGCAGCATCATGTACGCGTCCTTCACCGAGGCCGGGGTGTACACCTTCAGGCCCGGGGTGTGCGCGTAGTAGGACTCGGAGGAGTCGCAGTGGTGCTCCACGCCGCCGATGCCGCCGCCGTAGGGGATGCGGATGGTGATCGGCATGGGCGTGGCGCCCTTGGTGCGGTTGCGCATCTTGGCCACGTGCGAGGCGATCTGCTCGAAGGCCGGGTACGCGAACGCGTCGAACTGCATCTCGATCACGGGGCGGGCGCCGCCGAGGGCCATGCCCACGGCCATGCCCGCGATGCCGGACTCGGCCAGCGGGGTGTCGAAGCAGCGCTCCTCACCGAAGCGCGCGGTCAGCCCGTCCGTGATGCGGAAGACACCGCCGAGGGTGCCGACGTCCTCGCCGAACACCACCACCATGTCGTCGGCGGCCATCTCGTCGGCCAGCGCCGCGTTGAGCGCGGCGGCGAAGGTCAGGGTCGCCATGCTCAGGCCTCCTGGTTCTCGGAACGGGACAGCTCCTCGGCCAGCTGCGCGCGCTGGGCGGCGAGCTGCGGGGTCTGCACGGAGTAGACGTGGTCGAACAGCTCGAGCGGATCGAGCTCCGTCTCGGCGTTCATGGCGTCACGCAGCTGCTGCGCGACGTCCTCGGCGTCGCGGGCGATCTGGGCCGAGACCTCCTCGGTGAGGGCGCCGGTGGACTCGAGGTAGGCGGTCATGCGGCGCAGCGGGTCGCGCGCCTCCCACTCCTTCACCTCGGCGTCGTCGCGGTAGCGCGAGGGGTCGTCCGTGTTGGTGTGCGCCTGCATGCGGTAGGTGTCCGCCTCCACGAGGAAGGGGCCCTGGCCCTGCCGGCACAGCTCCACGGCGCGGCCCAGCACGGCCAGCAGGGCGCCGAGGTCGTTGCCGTCCACGCGCTCGCCGGCCAGGCCGTAGCCCACGGCCTTGTGGGCCAGGGACGGGGCGGCCGACTGCTTGGCGAACGGCACGGAGATGGCGAACTTGTTGTTCTGCACGAAGAAGATCACCGGCAGCTTGAACACGGCCGCGAAGTTCAGCGCCTCGTGGAAGTCGCCCTCGGAGGTGCCGCCGTCGCCGACCATGGCCAGGCACACGACCTCCTCGCCGCGCAGGCGGGCGGCCTTGGCCATCCCGACGGCGTGCAGCATCTGGGTGGTCAGGGGCGTGGACTGGATGGAAACGTGGTGCTTCTGGGGGTCGTAACCCTGATGCCAGGTGCCCTGGTAGGCCACCATCACCTCGAGCGGCGGGACGCCGCGGGCGATCACGGCCACGGTGTCGCGGTAGGTCGGGAACAGCCAGTCGTCCTCGCCCAGGCAGACGGCGGCGGCGACCTCGGAGGCCTCCTGGCCATGCGAGGACGGATAGACGGCCATGCGACCCTGGCGCACCAGGGCGTAGGCCTGGTCGTTGACGCGGCGGCCGATGACGAGGTGGCGGTAGGCGGCCAGCAGCTCCTCGTCGGAGGGCAGGGGATACTCGTGGCCGGGCTCGGTGCCCTGCTCCTCCGGGGCCAGCAGAGTGCCGTCCTCGCCGATCAGCTGGATGCGGCGGGCGGCGGGGAGCAGGTACTCCTCGAGGGAGATGCCGAAGGCGGCGCCGGCGTTCGGGCGGGTCTCGGCCTCGTCGGTCCGGACGGCCCCGGGCACGGCGGGGGTGGGGTCACTCATGGCGGGTCCTCTCGATCTGTGGCCTTCAGTGTGCCCAAGAGGATCAATGTGTCGCGCGCTCGCCCGTGATCACGAGACAATCGGGTGCAAACCAGGCACTCCATCGGACGAACTGCTATTGTGACTCGTGCCACGTAGACGGTCCGCCGCCGCGTGGCCGACCCCGTCCGCCCCGCCCCAGGAGGAGCCATGGCCGCCGAGCCGCTGGACCGCGTGGACCGCGCGATCGTCCGCGAACTGACGCAGGACGGGCGGATGTCCGTCGCGGCCCTGGCCGAGCGCGTGCACATCTCCCGCGCGCACTGCTACTCGCGTCTGAACCGCCTGCAGGACGCGGGCGTGATCACAGACTTCACCGTGCGGGTCGACCCCGTCAAGGTCGGCTTCGGGGCCTCCGCCCACGTGACCATGAAGCTGCGTCAGCACGACTGGCGAGAGCTGCGCGCCACGCTTCTGGCCATCCCCGAGGTCTCCCACGTCTCCCTCGTGGGCGGGAACATGGACGTGATCCTGCTGGTCCGCGCGCGGGACACCGCCGACCTGCGCCGTGTGATCTTCGACGAACTGCAGACCCTGCCGAGCGTCGTCGACACGCAGACGTACATGGTCTTCGACGACCAGGCCTCCGGGCAGACCATCCCCCCGGACGAGACCGCCGACTGAGCCGACGGTCCGGCGCCCCGGTCAGCGCGAGCGCACGACGACGGGCGGCGGGTCCGCCACAGCCCCCGGCCCGCGCGGCAGCACCGCGGCGAACACGACCGCTCCGACACCGCAGACGACCGCGAGGGAGCCGACGCCGACGGCCAGCCCGGCCGCGGCGGTCGCCCCGGAGAGCAGCAGCGGCCCGGCGAGCATCCCCGCGTCGGACATCGAGCGCCACAGACCGAGGAACGGGGCGCGCGCGTTCGGCGGCGAGTGGTCCGCCCCGAGGGTCATCACGATCCCCGCGCCGAAGCCGTTGCCGATGCCCAGCAGCACCGCCGCCGCCGCGAACGCCGTCGGCTCCCGGGTGAGGCTGATCGCCAGGAACCCCGCCCCCAGCAGGGTCAGGCACGGCACCGCCACAGCGCGCCGGCCGAAGCGGTCCATGAGCCGACCCGAGGGGTAGAAGAGCAGCAGGTCCGCCGCGCCGGCCAGGCCGAAGACGAGCGACGCCGTCGCCGCGTCCAGGCCCAGGTGCGTGGCCCACAGCGGGATGACGGCGTTGCGCGCCGCGCGGGCGGCGGAGACGGCCACGACACCGAAGCCGGCCGTGAGCAACGCCCCGCGCCGGGCGCGCGCCACGTCCCGCAGCCGGGGTCGACCGGCCGGGCCGGGCTCCTCCCCCGCCGCCGGATCGGACGCCGGCACCGGCAGATCCCGGATCCGCAGGCACAGCAGGGCGCCGACGGCCATGGCCGCGGCGGCCGCGGCGAACGCGCCGTCCAGCCCGAGCGGGGCCTGCGCGGCGGCACCCAGGAACGGGCCCAGGAACGTCCCGATCCGCACGGTCCCGCCGAGCGTGGACATCGCGCGGGCCCGGTGCGTGGCCGGCACCGCCACCGCCAGGTACGCCTGGCGGGCCAGGTTGAACCCGGCCCCGGCCATGCCCACGGCGAGCACCGCGGCCAGGAACAGCGCCAACCGCCCTGGCTCGGCCACCCCCGCCGCCGACGGCCCGGAGGACACCCCGGCCGTCGTCGCCCAGGCCAGACCCGCGCCGACCGTGCCGAGCCCGGCGGAGACGACCATGGTGACCCGCTCCCCCGCCCGGGCCGCGAGCGCCGAGGCCGGCCCGTTGGCCACGAGCGAGCCGAGCCCCACCAGCAGCACGACGGCGGCCGCCCGCGCCGCGTCCAGGCCGAGGGCCAGCGCCGCCACCGCGAGCGCGGGCGTCATGGCGCCCAGGCCGACGGCGTAGACGGTGGAGGGGGCGTAGATCTGCACGGCGTCGCGCAGCGCCTCCCGGGTGCGGGCGGCGGAGGCGGAGCGGGGACGCATGCCCGCGAGCGTAGCGGGACGGCACGCGCGCGATCGTCGTGGGACCGGGTCACTACGCTGGTGCCATGGCCTCCCGCACCGCCTCTCCACCGCCCTCGCCCGCCCCGTCGCCCGCCGCTGCCCGCGGCGCCCTGGACCGGTATTTCCGCATCACCGAGCGCGGCTCGTCGGTGGGCCAGGAGTTCCGCGGCGGCCTCGCCACGTTCCTGGCGATGAGCTACATCGTGGTGCTGAACCCGCTGATCCTGTCCGGGCCCGACTCGGCCGGGAACACCCTGGGCATCCCCGCCGTGGCCGCCGTGACCGCGCTCGTGGCGGGCGTCATGACCATCGTCATGGGTGTGTGGGCGCGGCACCCGTTCGCGGTGGCCGCGGGCCTGGGCGTCTCCGCGTTCGTCTCCATCACCATCGCCACGACGCCGGGACTCACCTGGCCCCAGCTGATGGGCCTCGTCACCCTCGCCGGTCTCGTGATGCTGGTGCTCGTGGTGACCGGCTTCCGCCGCGCCGTGTTCGACGCGGTCCCGGAGGCGCTGAAGTCCGGCATCGTGGTGGGCATCGGCCTGTTCATC
Source organism: Micrococcus sp. MS-ASIII-49 (assembly GCF_000946635.1). Taxonomy (NCBI): domain Bacteria; kingdom Bacillati; phylum Actinomycetota; class Actinomycetes; order Micrococcales; family Micrococcaceae; genus Micrococcus; species Micrococcus sp. MS-ASIII-49. The sequence continues at coordinate 28,793 of NZ_JXSP01000040.1, read as the reverse complement.
GCACTGATCGGCCTCGTCAACGCCGGGTTCGTGCGGCGACTGCCGGACGCCGCCGACACCACGGTCCCGGTGGGCCTGGGCACGGGCGGCGAGCTCGAGGGCTGGCCCGTGCTGGTCTTCGTCGTCGGGCTGCTGCTGACCGCGGTCCTCGTGATCCGCAAGGTGCGCGGCGCCATCCTGATCGGCATCGTCGTGGCGACGATCCTCGCCAACGTGCTGGAGGCCGTGTTCCACATCGGCCCCTCCGTGGACGCCGACGGGAACGCCGTGCCCACCGGCTGGTCCCTGATCGCCCCCTCCCTGCCCGAGTGGACCGCCCCGGACCTGCACCTGCTCGGCAGCGTGGACCTGTTCGGCGCCTTCACCTCCGTGGGCGGGCTGATGGCCTCCCTGCTCGTGTTCGCGATCCTGCTCTCCGTGTTCTTCGACGCGATGGGCGTCTCCGTGGGCCTGGCCCGCGAGGCCGGCACCGTGAACCCGGACGGCTCCATCCCCGACCTGAACCGGGTGCTCGCCGCGGACGCGCTCGCGGTCGCCGTGGGCGGCGGCGCCTCCGGCTCGGCGCACCAGATCTTCGTGGAGTCCGGCACCGGCATCGGCGAGGGCGCCCGGACCGGCCTGGCCTCCGTGTTCACCGGCCTGTTCTTCCTCGCGGCCGTGTTCCTCTCCCCGCTCATCCACCTCGTGCCGTTCGAGGCCGTGGCCCCCGCGCTCGTGGTGGTCGGGTTCATGATGTGCCAGCACGTGGTGCAGATCGACTGGTCCGACCCGGGCGCGGCCTTCCCCGCGTTCCTCACGTTCACCCTCATGCCGTTCACCTACTCGATCGTCAACGGCATCGGCGCCGGCGTGGTGGCCTACGCGGTGATCCGCACGGGCCAGGGCCGCGGCCGCGAGGTGCACCCGCTGCTGTGGTTCGTGGCGCTCGCGTTCGTCGCGTACTTCGGGCTCGGCGTGGTCCGGGCCTCGCTCGGCCTGAACTGACCCGCCACCCCCGACGGCGGCGCACCGGGCCGGTGCGCCGCCGTCGTCGTGTGCGGCGCGGGGTGTCGGCCCCGCCCCGCGCGGCGTGATGGGATGGGCCGCATGCCCCAGACCACATCGCACGCCCCCGTCCCGCCGTCCGTCTCCGCCGAGCCCGTGACCCGCCGCCACCACGGCCACACGTTCCAGGACGACTTCGAGTGGCTGCGCGGCAAGGCGGAGCCCCGCGTGCTCGAGCACCTGGCCGCCGAGAACGCGTACACCGAGGCCGTGACCGCGGACCAGGCGCCGCTGCGCGAGGCGATCGTCGGCGAGATCAAGGCCCGCACGGTGGAGACGGACCGCTCCGTGCCCGCCCGCCGGGACGGGTGGTGGTACTTCGTGCGCACCCGCGAGGGCGCCGAGTACCCGATCCACTGCCGCGTGCCCGCACGCGACACCGGCGACCTCGAGGCCGACTGGACCCCGCCCGTCATCACCCCGGACGCCGCCCTGCCGGGCGAGCAGGTGATCCTGGACGGCAACACCGAGGCCGAGGGCCACCCGTTCTTCGCGCTCGGCGGCCTGCACATCAGCCCGGACGCCACCCGGGTGGCCTACGCCGTGGACCACACCGGCGACGAGCGCTTCACCCTGCGCGTGCGCGAGATCGCCACGGGCGAGGACCTGCCGGACGCGGTCGAGAACGTGGCCCACGGCGTCCGCTTCGACCGCTCGGGCACCCACGTGTTCTACACCGTCTGGGACGACTCGTGGCGGCCGTACCAGGTCAAGGCGCACGTGCTCGGCACCGACCCGGCCGAGGACGTGCTCCTGCACGAGGAGGCCGACCCGGGCATGTGGACCGGCTTCGAGGGCGTCGCCGACCGCACCCAGCTGCTGATCGGCGTCGGCAACTCGGAGGTCTCCGAGACCCTCGTGGTCGATCTGCCGGAGGACCCCGCCGCACCCCTGCCCGCCCCGCGCGTGCTGATCCCCCGCGCCTGGCGGATGCTCGCCGACGTCGAGCCCGTCACGGACGCCGACGGCGTCCGCCGGCTGCTCGTGGTCCACGACCGCGCCCTGGACGACGACGGCGCCCCCGTCGCCGCGCCCAACGGGATGCTCTCGGTGGTCGCCGAAGCGGACGTCGCCGACCGCGACGCCTGGCGCACCGTCGTGCCGCACCGCGAGGACGTGAAGGTCGACGGCGTCATGGTCACCCTGACCCACGCCGCCCTGGCCGTGCGCCGGGAGACCACCCCGCGCGTCGTCGTCGCCGAGCTGGACGCCGTGCTGGCCGGGCAGGCCGCGCACTGGCGCGAGCCCGCGTTCGACGAGGAGCTCTACGCGTGTCATCTGTCCGCGACGGCGGCCGAGTCCCCGTTCCTGCGGCTGGCCTACACGTCCTGGATCACGCCCGCGCGCGTGCTGGACGTCTCGGCGGCGACAGGCGAGGTGCACCTGCGCCGCGAGACGGAGGTGCCCGGCTACGACCCGGCCGACTACGTGGCCGAGCGCGTGTGGGCGCCGGCCTCCGAGCCGTCGTCGGTGACCGGGGAGGACGTGCGGATCCCCGTCACCGTGATCCGGCGCCGCGACGTGAAGCCGGACGGGACGGCCCCGTGCGTGGTGTACGGCTACGGCTCCTACGAGATGTCCATGGACCCCGTGCTGGGTGTGGCCCGGCTGTCCCTGCTGGACCGGGGCGTGGTGTTCGCGGTCGCGCACGTGCGCGGCGGCGGCGAACTGGGCCGGCGCTGGTACGAGGACGGCAAGAAGCTGGCCAAGCGGCACTCCTTCACGGACTTCGTGGACGCCACCCGGCACCTCGTGGGCCTCGGCTGGGCGGACCCGGCGCGCGTGGCCTGCATGGGCGGCTCGGCCGGCGGCCTGCTCATGGGCGCGGTGCTGAACCTCGCGCCGGAGCTGTACCGGGCGTGCCTGGCCGTGGTGCCGTTCGTGGACGCGCTCACCACCATCCTCGACCCGGAGCTGCCGCTGTCCGCGCTCGAGTGGGAGGAGTGGGGCAACCCGATCGAGGACGCGGCCGTGTACGCGGCCATGCGTGCCTACACCCCGTATGAGAACGTGCGGGCGGTGGACTACCCGGCGATCGCGGCCGTGACGAGCCTGAACGACACCCGCGTGCACTACGTCGAGCCGGCCAAGTGGGTGGCCCAGCTGCGGCGGACGGTGACGAGCGACCAGGCCACGCCCCTGGCCGAGGGCGGCGCCCCGATCCTGCTGCGCACCGAGATGGACGGCGGCCACGGCGGCGCGTCCGGCCGGTACCAGGGCTGGGAGGACACCGCCTGGGAGTACGCGTTCCTGCTGACCGCGCTGGGGGCGACCCGCCGCGTGGTGTGACGGAGGCGGGGTGTTCGCCCGGAACCGGTCAGTCTCCGGCCTCCCCGGCCCCGTCGGCCGCGCGGACCTGGGCCAGCGCGTCGGCGGCGCGCAGCAGCGCCAGGTGGCTGAACGCCTGGGGGAAGTTGCCCGCCATGCGGTCCTGGCCGTCGTCGTACTCCTCGGCCATGAGGTCGAGGTCGTTCGCGCACGCGTCGAGCCGCTCCATGAGGGCGTCGGCGTCGTCCAGGCGGCCGGTGCGCGCGTACTGCTCCACGAGCCAGAAGGCGCACGCGAGGAACGGCGCCTCCTCACCGGGCAGCCCGTCGGAGCCGTCCGGGCGGTAGCGCAGCACCAGGCCGGTGTCCGTGACGAGCTCCTCCTCGATCCGCCGTACGGTGGCGAGCATGCGCGGGTCGTCCGGGGGCAGGAACCCGGTGTGGGGGATCTGGAGGAGGGAGGCGTCCACCGCGTCCGAGCCGTAGGTCTGGGTGAAGTGGCCGTCCGCGTGCACGCCGCAGGTGAGGATCTCCTCCCGCAGCTCGTCCCGGTGGCGCTCCCATGCCGCGGTCTCCGCCTCCGTGGCGGGCACGCCGTGGGTGGCCACGGCGTGCAGCGCACGATCCAGTGCGGCCCACATCTTGACGCGGCCGTGCGTGAAGAAGGCAGGCTCCCCGCGCATCTCCCACAGCCCGTGGTCCGGGTCCTCCCGATGCGCGACGACGCGCTCCACGAGCCGCTTCTGCAGCGGCCAGGACCACTCGTCCTCCGGGACGCCGGCGTCCCGGAGGGCGCACAGCGCCATCATCACGGTGCCGATGACGTCCGCCTGCCACTGGTCCGCGGCGCCGTTGCCCACGACCACGGGCCGGGAGTCCGCGTGGCCGGGGAGGTGCTCGAGCTCGCGCTCGGGCATGTACCGCTCCCCCGAGAGCGTGTACATGACCTGCACCTCGTGGGGCTCCCCCGCGATGGCGCGCAGCAGCCAGTCGCGCCAGGCAGTCGCCCCCTCCACGTGCCCGTGCGCGAGCAGGGCCTCCAGTGCGAGCGCGGTGTCCCGCAGCGACACATAGCGGTAGTCCCAGTTCCGGACCCCGCCGATGTCCTCCGGCAGGCTCGTGGTCGGGGCCGCCACGATGCCGCCCGTGGCCCGGTGCGTGAGCCCCTTGAGCACGAGGAGGGATCGCTGGACCCGATCGGCGAGCGGGTCGTCCGCCCGCGGGGCCTCTCGGGTCGACTCCTCCAGCCAGCCGCGCCACCTGCGCACGGTGGCCTCCAGCACGTCCTCGGCGCGGGGCGCGGAGGGGGCCATGCCCCACGCCGGGTACCAGGTCAGGCACCACTGGGCGGACTCCCCGGCGACCAGCTCCGTCGTGCCCTCGTGATGCCCGTCCACCGACTCCAGGTCCGGCCCGTGCACCGCGAGCGCGTCCCCGCCGGCGACGACGGCCAGGAACGACTCCCCGTCTGCGTCCTCCTGACGCGAGACCCACGGCTCGACCTCGCCGTAGTCGAGGCGGGCGAACACGGACTGTGTCACGCGCACGCGTCCCGCGAGGCAGCGGACCAGCCGCATGACGTCGGCCCGCGCCGCCGCCTCGGACGCCCCGGTCCCGTCGGGGCCGCCGTCGTCCCCCTGGGCGTCCCCCACGCCGTCCGCGTCCATGAGCGGCATGAAGTCCAGCACCTCGGCCTCCCCGGACGGCGAACGCCAGAGGGTGCGCAGCACGAGGGTGCCCGGCAGGTAGGCGCGCTCCGCGACCTCGCCGTCCTCGATCCCCAGGCTCCACTCGCCGTGCTCCCGCGTGCCGAGGAGCGAGGTGAACACCGAGGCCGAGTCGAAGCGGGGCAGGCACAGCCACGTGATCGCCCCCTCCCGGGACACCAGTGCCCCGCTGAGCTGGTGGGACAGGAAGGCGTGGTCGTCGATGCGGGGCTGGGCGCTCATGCAGGGCAGTCCATCACCCCGGGGGAGGCGGGGCCAGTCGGGGGCGCGGCGTGGACCCACGACGACGTCACCGGGAGAATGGCGTGGCCGGCCGGGTCCCTCCCGGCCGCCGCCCGCGCACCCGCCCCGCTCCCCCGTTCCGTCTGCCCGCCCCGTCCAGGAGGACCCATGCCCGACGTCCAGAACCCCTGCCCCGCCGGTGCATCCCCGGCACCCGACGACGACCGGGCCGCCGCGTCCGTGGCGCTCGTGATCGTGGGCGCGACCGGTGACCTGACCCGACGGCTCCTGCTGCCGGGGCTGGCCCGGGCCCTCACGGTCCACGACCTGCCGGAGGTGACCCTGGTGGGCTCGGCCCACTCGGACGGCCATTCGCTCGAGGAGTGGCGCGGCGTCATCGAGGAGGCCGTGGGAGAGACGGATCTGGACGCCGACGCACGGGCGGGCCTGGTCGAGCGCGCCGTCTGGCGCACCGCCGACGCCTCGGACCCCGAGGACCTGGGCGCCCTGCTCGTCGCCGCCCGCGAGGCCGCCGGGGAGGAGGCCGTGGCCGTGCTGTACCTGGCGCTGGACCCGGACCTCGCCGCCGAGGCGTGCGCGGCGCTCGAGCAGGTGGAGGACCGCCCGGAGGGGCTGCGCATCGTGCTGGAGAAGCCGTTCGGCTCGGACCAGCGGTCGGCGCGCGAGCTCAACGCGCTGCTGGGGCAGATCGCCGGGGAGGAGGACGTGTTCCGCGTGGACCACTTCCTCAGGGAGTCGATGGTCTCGGGCCTGCTCACCCTGCGCACCGCCAACCGCGTGCTGGAGCGCGTGTGGAGCGCGGCCGACGTCGAGCACGTGGACATCGTGGCGGACGAGTCCCTGGCCCTGGAGGGGCGCGCCGGGTTCTACGACGGCACCGGGGCTCTCGAGGACATGCTCCAGTCCCACCTGCTGCAGGTGCTGGCCATGGTGGCCCTGGAGCCCCCGCGGCGTCTCACCCCGGACGCGCTGCAGGACGCCGTCGTCGAGGTGCTGCGGGCCACGCGCGTGCGCGACGACGACGCGGTCGCCTCCTCGCGCCGGGCCCGGTACACCGCGGGGACGGTGGGAGGCCAGGACGTGCCCGACTACGTCGCCGAGGAGGGCGTGGACCCGGAGAACGGGACCGAGACGCTCGCCGAGGTGGAGCTGGAGGTCCGGACCGACCGGTGGGCGGGCGTGCCGTTCCGGCTGCGATCCGGCAAGGCGCTGGAGCCGCGCCGCTGGGAGGTCGTGCTCTCGCTGCGGCCGCCCGAGGGGGTGCCCGCGGGGCTGGAGGCGGCCGCGGGGCGGGAGCGGATCGTGGTGGGACTGGACCCGCGGGCCCTGCGGGTGGAGCTGGCCGTGGACGGGCCGGACACCCCGTTCGTCGCGGAGCGCAGCGTGCTCGCGGCGGACCTGGCCGAGGAGGACGTGGACGCGTACGGCGAGGTGATGCGCGGCGTGCTCACCGGGGATCGGATGCTCTCGGTGCGAGGCGACGCCGCGGAGGAGTGCTGGCGCATCCTGGCCCCCGTGATCGAGGCGTGGGACGCGGGGCGGGTGCCCCTCGACGAGTACACCGCCGGGTCCTCGGGACCGGAGGACTGGCCGGAGAGGTGATCCGCGGGAGCGACCGTGGGTCGCACGGCGGCGAGGGGGCGGCGTCGTGCGGTGCGGGCCGGCAGCTCCGCCGACTGTGGGCGGGATGCTCGCCCAGAACACCTCCGCCCCCGCCTCGCCCGGCGCGCCTAGACTCGGGCCCCATGAGCACCCCGCAGCCCGACGCCGCCCGCCCCGACCGCGACCGCCTGCCCGAGCAGGTCTCCGACCTCTTCGACCCCACGCGCTGGCGCGTGGTCGAGGGCTTCGACTTCGAGGACCTGACCTACCACCGCCAGGTGGAGCGCGACGCCGACGGCCGCTGGGTGCGCGACCTGCCCACGGTGCGCATCGCCTTCGACCGCCCCGAGGTCCGCAACGCGTTCCGCCCCGGCACCGTGGACGAGCTCTACCGCGCCCTCGACCACGCCCGCATGACCCCGGACGTGGGCACGGTGCTGCTCACCGGCAACGGCCCCTCCCCCAAGGACGGCGGCCACGCGTTCTGCTCCGGCGGGGACCAGCGCATCCGCGGCCGCGACGGCTACCGCTACGCCGAGGGGGAGACGGCCGAGACCATCGACCCGGCCCGCGCCGGACGCCTCCACATCCTCGAGGTCCAGCGCCTGATGCGCACCTCCCCCAAGGCGATCATCGCCGTCGTGAACGGCTGGGCGGCCGGTGGCGGCCACTCGCTCCACGTGGTCGCGGACCTGACCCTGGCCTCCCGCGAGCACGGGAAGTTCAAGCAGACGGACGCCACCGTGGGCTCCTTCGACGCCGGCTACGGCTCGGCCCTGCTCGCCCGGCAGGTGGGCCAGAAGCGCGCCCGGGAGATCTTCTTCACGGCGCGCGAGTACTCGGCCGAGGAGATGGTGGCCATGGGCGCCGTCAACGAGGCCGTGGACCACGAGCGCCTCGAGGAGGTCGCCCTCGAGTACGCCGCGGACATCAACCGTCAGTCCCCGCAGGCCCTGCGCATGCTCAAGTTCGCGTTCAACCTTCCCGACGACGGCATGGCCGGCCAGCAGGTCTTCGCCGGCGAGGCCACGCGCATGGCCTACATGACGGACGAGGCCGTGGAGGGCCGGGACGCGTTCCTGCAGAAGCGCGACCCGGACTGGTCCGCTTTCCCGTACCACTTCTGACCGACCACCACGGCAGGACGGAGACCCGCCCATGCTCGCACTGCTCAACGACCAGCCCATCCTCGTCCTCATGGCCACCGTCGCCCTGGGCGCCGCCGTCGGCACCATCCCCCTGGGCAAGATCCGCCTCGGCGCCTCGGGAGCCCTGTTCGTGGGCCTGCTCGTCGGGGCGGTGCTGCCCGACGTCGGCGACCGGCTGGCCCTGTTCCAGAGCTTCGGCCTGGCCCTGTTCGCCTACCTGATCGGGCTCGGCGCCGGCAAGGTGTTCTTCCGGGACCTGCGCCGCAACCTGCCCCTGATGCTGGCCGCCGTCGTCGTGGTGATCCTCACCACCTTCACGGTGCACCCGCTGGCCGCGCTGCTCAACCTGGACCTGCCGACGGCGATCGGCGTGTGGACGGGTTCGCTCACCGCGACGCCGGCGATGGCGCTGGCGAACCAGCTCACCGGCGGGCAGGCCCCGGCCGTGGGCTATGGGCTGTCCTACCTGGTGGGCGTGGTCGGCACCATCATCGCGATCACCCTGCTCGCCGCCCGCCCGTGGAGCAGTTCCCCGCGCGATCCGGCGCCGGTGACCGACGGCAAGCTGCGCTTCACCGCCGCGGCCGCCACCTCCGCCCTCGCCGTGCGGGAGATCCCCGGGATCTCCAAGGGGCTGGTGCGCGTCGTGGCGCTGCGCCGCGGCGGCGTGGCCCGGATCGCAGGCTCCGCCGACCGGATCGAACCCGGGGACGAGGTCGTCCTGGACGGCACGGAGAAGAACATCGACGAGGCCGTGCAGGCCTTCGGCCGCCGCACCGGCGCCGACCCGGCGCAGGTGATGAACCCGCTGCAGACCTCCATGGTCATCGTCACGGCCCGCGCCCTGGCCGACCGCCGCCTGGGCACGCTGTCCCTGCGCGAGCGCTTCGGCACCGACGTCGCCCGGCTGCGGCGCGACGACGTCGAGTCCCTGGCCACCCCGCAGACCGAGCTCAAGGTCGGCGACCGGGTGCTCATCGTGACCACCGCGCCGCGGATGGAGGCGGTGCGCGACTTCTTCGGCAACTCGACCCGGGGGCTCTCGAACCTGGACTGGATCTCCCTGGGCACGGGCATGGCGCTGGGCTACCTGCTGGGCATGGTGACGATCCCGCTTCCGGGCGGGGCCTCCTTCTCCCTCGGCCCGGCGGCCGGGTGCATCCTCGTCGGCCTCGCCCTCGGTGCGATCGGCCGAACGGGACCCACGGTGTGGGAGCCGTCCACGGAGATCGCGCTGACGCTGCGGCAGTTCGGTCTCATGCTCTTCCTGGGCGTGGTGGGCCTGGCCGCCGGCCCGGCGTTCATCGAGACGGTGTTCACCCGGGTCGGCGGGCTGGCCATCCTGATGTCCGCCGTGCTCACCGCGCTGACCGCGGCCCTGCTCATCGCCGCGGCACGGCTGCTGGGGCAGTCCGTGGATCGCACCTACGGGGCGCTGGCGGGCATCACGGGCCAGCCGGCGATCCTGGACTACGCGCTCTCCCGGTCCACCGACGCCCGCGTGACCGAGGGGTACGCCCAGCTGTTCGCGCTGATCATGGTGGTCAAGATCGCCACCGTGCCGTTCATGCTCTGACCGGCCGGGCGGATCCGGTCCGCCGGGCGGGTCCGTCCGACCGTCGGGCCTCCTACACTCGGGGCCATGCCCGCCACCGCCGATGCCCTCGTCCGCGCCACGGACGCCCTCGCCGCGGCCTTCGACGGCGGCGCCCCCGTCGAGCTGACCGAGGCCGGCGCCGCGCTCCCCCGGCCCGAGGCCCGCGACCCGCGCCGCTGCGGGGACCCGGACGCCGTCGCCGTGGTGCGCACCTCCGGGTCCACGGGCACGCCGAAGCAGATCGTCCTGACCGGTGCGGCCCTGCGCGCCTCGGCCGCGGCCACGGCCCGGCGGCTCGGCGGCGAGGGGGCGTGGCTGCTGGCCCTCGGCGTGCACTACGTGGCCGGGCTCGCCGTGCTCTCCCGCTCGATCGCGGCCGGGACCGCACCGGTGGCCCTGCCACCGGGCCCCTTCACGCCCGCGGCGTTCGCCACCGGGGCGGCCGCCCTGCCCGGCGACGCCGGCCCCCGGCTCGTCTCGCTCGTCCCCACCCAGCTCGCGCGCCTCCTCGCGGCCGACGCCGACCCGGCCGGGCGGGCGGCCCTGCGCTCCTTCGACCGCGTGCTCGTGGGCGGCGCCCGGCTCGATCCCGCGCTGCGGGCCGCGGCCGAGGCGGCGGGGGTGCGTCTCACCGCCACCTACGGCATGGCCGAGACGTGCGGCGGCTGCGTCTACGACGGCGTGCCGCTGCCCGGCGTCGCCGTCGCTGTGGCCCCGGAGGACCCCGACGCCCCGCCGCGCGTGCGCCTGGCCGGGCCCATGGTGGCGGCCGGCTACCTCGACGACCCCGCTCGCACCGCCGCCCACTTCGTCCCCGCCGCGGACGGCGCCCGCGCCTTCCTGACCGAGGACACGGGCGTGCTCTCCCCCACCGACGACGGCGGCGTGCGGCTGGCCGTGACCGGTCGCCTGGACGACGTCGTCATCACGGGCGGGGTGAAGGTGTCCGCGGCCGCGGTGGCCGCGGCACTCGAGGCGCACCCGGGCGTCGCGGCGGCCCACGTGGCCGGCGTGCCGGATCCCGAGTGGGGCGCCCGGCTGTGCGCCGCCGTCGTGCCCGCCCACCCGGCCGCGGCCCCCGACGAGGCCGTCCTGCGCGCCCACGTGCGCGAGGCGCTGGGTGCGGCCGCGGTGCCCAAGACGTGGCTCGTCCTCGACGCCCTGCCCCTGCTCTCCACCGGCAAGACCGACCGGCAGGCCCTGGCCGCCCGGTTCACCGCCGGCTGAGCGTCACCCCGCCCGCGTGGGAGAATGACCCGGGCCCGGCCGACGTCGGGCCCCGGCCGCGCGCCGCCGTCGACCCGGCCCGCCGCGCACCGCTTCCCACCCCGCTCCCCAGGAGGAACCCCCGCCCATGGCCGCCACGCTCTCCCAGTGGGTCGCCGCCGCGCGCCTGCGCACGCTGCCTATGGCGATCGCCCCCGTGATCGTCGGTTCGGCCGCCGCCGCGGAGCTCGGCTCCTTCCACCTCGGCGCGGCGCTGCTGGCCCTCGTGGTGTCGCTCGCGCTGCAGATCGGCGTGAACTACGCCAACGACTACTCGGACGGGATCCGCGGCACCGACGACGAGCGCGTCGGCCCCTTCCGGCTCACCGTCTCCGGTCTCGTGCCTGCGGCCCGGGTGAAGCAGGCGGCCTTCGCGTTCTTCGGCCTCGCCGGGCTGGCCGGCCTGGGGCTCATCCTGCTCTCGGGGCACTGGTGGTTCCTGCTGGTCGGCGTCGCCTGCGTGCTGGCCGCGTGGTTCTACACCGGCGGGAAGCGGCCGTACGGGTACCTCGGCCTCGGCGAGGTGTTCGTGTTCGTGTTCTTCGGGCTGGTGGCCGTCCTCGGCACCACGTACACCCAGGCCGACACCGTGAGCGGCCTGGCCTGGGCTGGCGCGATCAGCTGCGGGCTGATCTCCACGGCCCTGCTCATGGTCAACAACATCCGGGACATCCCCACGGACCGCGAGGTCGGGAAGATGACGCTGGCCGCCCGCCTGGGCGACGGGCCGGCGCGGGCGTCCTACGGCGTCATGCTGGCCGTCGCCCTGCTGCTGCCGCTGTTCTGGGTGGCGGTGCACCCGGGGCTGCTGCTCGTGCCGATCGGCGGCCTGCTCGCGATCCGGCCGATCCGCACGGTGCTGCGCGCCGACGACCGCCGGGCGCTGATCCCGGTGCTGCGCGCGACCGGCGTGATCGGGATCGTCTACGCGATCACGTTCACCCTCGGCGCGCTGCTCTGAGCCGCACGGGATGACGGCGGCATCCGCCCCGTTGCCCCGTGGGGCTCACTCGCGGAACCGGCCCTCCGTGTAGGCGTCCTCGGCGTCCGCGTCGGCGGTCTCGGTGCGGCCCCGGCGGCCCGGGCGGCCCTCCCACGCGGCGGACAGGTCCTCGGTGGCCCCCGTGCGCAGGCGGCCGAGGAAGAGGTAGCTGACCGCGAACGTCAGGATCGTGGCCGCGATCACCCCGAAGATCATCCCGAGGTCCATCACGTAGTAGAACAGCGCCCACAGGGCGACGAAGACGACCACGCGGACCAGACCGTAGAAGAAGATGCGCACCGGTCCATCTTACGAGGACGGACGCCCCGCCCGCCCGCCGACCCCCAGCCCGCGCCTAGACTGGCGGGATGGGCCGCTTCATCATCCCCGCCGCGATCATCCTCGCGGGCCTGACCCTCTACGCGCTGTTCGAGGCGCTGCTGACCCCCGCCCGCGAGGTGCGCAGCCTGCCGAAGACGGCGTGGGTGGCGGTCATCGTGCTCGTGCCGCTCGTGGGGCCGCTGCTGTGGCTGCTGCTCGGCCGCGCCCGCCCGGCCGGCGCGGGCAGCCGCCCCGCGCCCCGGCCCACCGGGGCCCCGGACGACGACGAGGCCTTCCTGCGCAGCCTGCGCGTGCAGCGCCGCCAGGACGCCCGCGAGCAGGACCTGGACCGCCGCGAGGCCGAGCTGCGCGCCCGCGAGGAGGAGCTGCGCCGTCGTCGGGAGCAGGGCGACGACGACGACGCCGACCCGGACGGCGACGGGCCGCGCGCCTGAGGGGCCCCGCCGGACTCAGCCGGGCAGACCCGCGTACGAGTGCAGGCCCGGGAAATACGTGTTGACGATCGTGTAGTTGAACACGATGCACAGGAAGCCCACGATGCTCAGCCACGCGGCGCGGGCACCGGTCCAGCCGCGGGTGGCGCGGGCGTGCAGGTACGCCGCGTACACCACCCAGATCACGAAGGTCCAGACCTCCTTGGTGTCCCAGTTCCAGTAGCGGCCCCACGCGGCCTCGGCCCAGATCGCACCGGCGATCAGCGTGAAGGTCCACATGACGAAGCCGACGGCGTTGAGGCGGTAGGACCAGTTCTCCAGCCCCTGCGCGGCCGGCACGAGGCGCAGGAACGCCCACGAGCGCTCGCCCGCCGCAGCGCGCTTCTCCGCGCGGTCCTGCAGCAGCTGCAGCACGGACATCGCGGCGGTCAGCGCGAACAGCGAGCTGGCCAGCACGGCGATGGACACGTGGATGACGAGCCACGGCGTCTGCAGCGGCGGCTGGAGGTGGCCCACCGGCGTCGGGAAGCCCATGGTGGCCGCGCACATCATCGCCACGACGATGCCGGTGACGAACGTGCCCACGAAGCGCAGATCCTTGCGCAAGAGGAACAGCAGGTAGACGGTCGTGATCACGAGCGCGCCCGTGGTCATGAACTCGTACAGGTTGCCCCACGGCACGCGGTAGGCGGCGAGGCCGCGGGCGACGACGGCGAACGCGTGCAGCGCCCAGCCGACGGCCAGCACGGCCACGGCCACGTTGGCGACCGGGCGGCGGCCGCCGCCCGTGTAGTCCATGTCCTCGTCCACGAGGTCGTCGTCCGCGTCGACGCCGGGCTCGGCGGCGGCCGGCCGGGCCGTGTCGGAGTCGCTCGCGCCGACCGCCGTGGACCCGCCGACGGCGACCCCCACGGTCTCGCGGGCCGGAGCGGTGCGCACCTGCCCGCGCTGGGCCGCGAGGTCGGCCTCGAGGCGGCGGATGGTGACCGAGGCGGTGGCCATGTCGATGGTGAACAGGATGAACGCCGCCGCGTACACGAGCGCGGCGATGAGCATGAAGAGGTCGCTGTACAGCGCCAGCTGCTCGTTCACGGGGGCCGTGGGGTTGAACACTGTCAGTCTCCTGATCGGGGGGTGCGGGGACCGGCGAGGGTCTCGGGGGTGGTTCCAGTGTGGCCGACGGCGGCGGCCGATGCGACGGCCTCCTCCTCGGACTCGGGGGCGGCGACGGGCCACCAGCGCTCCATGGCGGCGCGCAGGGCCACGTGCTCCTCGTGGAGGCCGAACTCCTCGCCGCGGGCGAGTAGCGCGTACTCCACGCGGGTGCGGCCGTCATCGTCGGTGCGGGCGCGGACCCACACGCGGCGGCGGCGGACGAACAGGCTGATCGCCAGGCCGAGCAGGGCGGTGCCGGCGAACACGCCGACGCCCCACTTGCCCGGGTCGTAGACGATGTCCAGGCCGACGTAGCGGCGGACGCCGTCGAAGCTGATGGAGCCCTTGCCCTCGGGCAGCTCGTACGTCTGGCCCTGGCTGAGCACGATGCCGCCGTTCTCGTTCGTGCGGCTGTTGAGCTCGGTGAGGGTCGCGGTGTCCAGCACGTACACGTTCTGCGGGCGGCCGGAGTCCAGGCCGAGGTCGCCGACGTACGAGTTCAGCTGCAGCTGCGGGCGGAGCAGCTCGGGGTCGGCCGAGAACGCGGCGCCCTTCTCGTCCTCCACCGCCGTGGGCAGGAAGAAGCCCACGAAGCCCAGCTGGTCCGGCCGCGCGTCGGGGACCTTGATGGTGGCCTGCGAGCCGTAGTTATTGTCGAACACGCGGGTGACCACGGGGCCCTGGAAGGCCACGTCCCCGGCGCCGTCGCGGATGGTCACCACGGGCGCGTAGCCGTTGCCCACGAGGTAGACGCGCACGCCGTCGATGTCCAGCGGGTGGTTGACCTTGAGGACCTCCTGGTGCGGCTCGGCCTCGGTGCCCTCGCGGACCTCCATGACGGCGGTGTAGTCCAGCGGCTGGCCGTAGTGGGTCTCGGACTCGCGGTCGAACACGGCGTCGAAGGAGTTGAGGGTGAGGGAGAACGGCTGGAGGTCGTCCGCGCTGAAGTAGGTGCCGGGGGTGAAGGAGTCGTAGGCCACGAGGTTGTTGGCGAAGCCCTCGCCCTCCACGATGATCTTCTGCCCGCCGTACTTGGTCATGCCGCCGTAGGCCATGAACACGAGCACGCCGATCAGCGAGACGTGGAACAGGATGTTGCCGATCTCGCGCAGGTAGCCGCGCTCGGCGCCCACGGAGGCGCCGCCGTCCTCGAGGCGCCGCTCCACGCGGTAGCGGCGCTTGCGCAGCCACGCCTGGGCTCTGGCCACGGCCTCCTCGGGGCTCGGGCCGCCCTCCTCGAGGACGACGACGCCGGAGGCCGGCAGGCGCGTCAGGTTGCGGGGGGTGCGGGCCGGGGGCTGGCGCAGGGCCTTGGCGTGCTGGATGGCGCGCGGCCACACGCAGCCCACGAGGGAGACGAACAGCAGCAGGTAGATGGCCGAGAACCAGACGGAGTTGTAGACGTCGAAGAACTGCAGGGCGTCCAGGACGGGGCCCCACACGGGGTTGTCCTCGATCCACTGGTCCACGATCTCGGGGCCGGCACGGCGCTGGGGCACGAGGGAGCCGGGCACGGCGGCGACGGCGAGCAGGAGCAGCAGCATGAGCGCGGTGCTCATGCTGGTCAGCTGGGTCCAGATCCAGCGCAGGGTGCCCGCCAGGCCGAGGCGCGGCAGGGTGACGGGCTCGGAGCGCGTCCGGGCGGCCTTGGAGCTCACAGGGGCATCTCCCATTCGTTGGCGAACCACAGCTGCAGCTGCGTGGTCCAGGCGGTCCAGACGCCGGTGACCATGAGCAGGCCCAGCGCGATCAGCAGGGCGCCGCCGAGGCGCATGATCAGCACGCGGTGCCGCGTGAAGAACCCGACCGCCCGCATGCCGCGCTCCATGCCGAGGGCCATGAGCACGAACGGCAGGCCCAGGCCGAGGCAGTAGAGGAAGGCGAGCAGGGCGCCGCGGCCCACGGAGCCGGAGCTGGCCGTGGACATGGCCAGGACGGCGGCCATGGTGGGGCCGATGCACGGCGCCCAGCCCAGGCCGAAGGTCATGCCCAGCAGGGGCGCGCCGACCAGGCCGGCGGCGGGCTTGAAGTGGACGCGGCGCTCCTGCTGAAGCCGGCCGCCGCCGCCGAGGAACACGAGGCCCATGAGCATCACGAGCACGCCGAGCACGGGGGTGACCCAGGCGCCGTCGCGCCGCAGCCAGACCATGGCCTGGGTGAACACCACGGTGATGCCCACGAACACCACGGCGAACCCGAGTACGAACAGCACGGAGCCGAGCACGAGGCGCCCGCGGCGGCGGCTGGTGAGCACGTCCCCGCCGAGGCCGGTGACGTACCCGAGGTAGCCGGGCACGAGCGGCAGCACGCACGGGGAGAGGAAGGAGATCAGGCCGGCCAGCACGGCGATCGGCGCGGCCAGCAGCAGGGAGCCGTCGAGGGCGATCTCGGCGAAGGGGTTGCTCTGCATGGACACGGCGGCCGGGTCAGGCCGCGGCCTCGTCCACCACGGTGGTGAGCAGGGCGCGCAGGGTGGACTCCTCCACGGCGCCGAGCACGCGGGCGGCCACGCGGCCCTCGACGTCCAGGACGAGGGTGGAGGGCACGGCCTGCGGGGGCACGTAGTCGGTCATGTTCAGGAGCACGTCCCCGCGGGCGTCCTCGATGGACGGGTAGGGGATCTCGAAGGTGCGCTCGAAGGCCTGCGCGGTGGTGGCGGTGTCCCGGACGTTCACGCCGAGGAACCGCACCCCCTGCGGGGCGAACTGCTCGTGCAGGGCCACGAGGTGGGGGGCCTCCACGCGGCACGGGGCGCATGCGGCGTACCAGAAGTTCAGCAGGGCCGGGGCGCCGCGCAGGCTCGCGCCGGTCACGGGGGTGCCGTCGAAGAGCTCGGCGGCGAACTCCACGGGGGCGCCGCGCTCGGCGGGGGCGATCTCCAGGACGGAGCCGTCTCCGGCGATGTAGTTCTTGCCGTCCGCGTTGCCGGCCTGCTGCGTCAGCGAGTCGTCCCCCGAGCACGCCGCGAGGACGGGCGCGAGGCCGAGCAGCGAGAGGCCGGTCAGCACGGTGCGACGGGACGGACGGGGGGTCTGCATGGCGGGCTGCCCTCCAGGGGACGCGCGGGGCTGGATTCCGGGGACCTGGGGAGTCTACTGCCCGCCCCGCATTCTGACTGAACCCTGGACGTCACACCCCCACCCCGTGGGAGGCCGCGGACGGCGCCGTCGACGCCGGCCGCCGTCGGGGCCTCAGGCGCCCGGCAGGGAGGAGGCGTCCTTCAGCAGGGCCTGGTTCGGCTCGTGGTACTCGACGCGCGGCACCCTGCGCCCTTCCTCGTACACGAGCGAGGTCACGGAGGTCAGCGAGCACTCACGGCGGCGCGGGTCGTGCCACAGCGGACGGCCCTCGACGGCCAGGCGCGTCACCCAGATCGGCAGCTGGTGCGAGACGAGCACGGACTCGGCGCCGGGCCCCTCGGCGGCCACGGCCTCGCCGCGGAGCCGGTCGACGACGGCCAGCATCCGGGCGGCCTGCGCGCGGTACGGCTCGCCCCAGGACGGGCGCAGGGGATTGCGCAGCCGGGGCCACAGCCGCGGGTTGCGCTTCAGCGACGCCGCCACCTGGGACATGCCCTCGAAGGCGTTCTCCGCCTCGATCAGGTCCGGCTCGGTGACCAGCGGCAGGTCGAACGCGGCCGCGATGGGCACGGCGGTCTGCTGTGCGCGGGTCAACGGGGAGGCGGCGACGACGGCGGGCGCACGGCCGGTCTGCGCGGCGCGCTCCGCGAACCACGCGGCCACGCCCCGGGCCATCTCGTGGCCGAGCTCCGAGAGCCCGAACTCCGGCAGGCGGCCGTAGAGGACACGATCGGGGTTGTGGACTTCTCCGTGGCGGACCAGGTGGACGGTGGCGAGCGTCTGCATGGGGCCAGTCTGGCAGAGGCGGACCGGTGGCCCCGGCGGTAGCGTGGGGCACAGCTCGGCGCGACCGCGCCGCCACCCCCGTCCGCACCGAGGCGCCGCGAGCGTCGGCGTCGCTAGGAGGCCCCATGTCCGGCACCTCGCCCACCGATCCCCACGGCAGCCAGAACCCGTACGGCGCCGCCCCGCAGGGGCCGACCCCGGGCTCCCCCGACCCGGCGGGCGCGAGCCCGTACGGCCAGAACCCCTACGGCGCACCGCCGGCGACTCCGTACGGCGCCCCGGGCCAGGCGGGGATGCCCCAGGCCCCCTCCCCCAACGGCCCCGCCGGCTGGCAGTCTCCCGGCCCGGTCGAGCTGCCCCCGCGGCCGCGCTCCCTGACGGCCGCGTTCTGGCTGATCGTCTCGGGCGGCCTCCTGCTGCTGGCGACGACCCTGCTGGCGGCCTTCGCCATCACCCAGCCGGAGGGCCAGGCCGCGATCCAGCAGGAGCTGGACCGGTCCGTCGAGCAGATGAATCTGCCCGCCGACCAGGCGGAGCAGATGCGCGCCATGACGGACGGGATGCTTCCGGCCCTCGCCACGACGGCGGCCGTGTTCGGCGTGCTCGCGTTCCTCGTCTACCTGTGGGTGGCGTTCGCGATCCGCGGCGGCTCGCGCGCCGCGCGCATCGTCGGAACGGTGCTGGCGGCCCTGTCCGTGCTGGTGCTGGTCTCCAACGCGGTGATGGGGGCGTTCAGCCCGCTGGACCTGGTGTGGGTGGGCCTCGGCGTCGCCGGCATCGTGCTCGCCTACCGCCCGGACGCCACGGAGTACATGCGGCTGAAGGCCTGGCAGCGCTTCGCGCGCCGCTGAGCCCGCTCAGGCCCGCGGGGCGTCCAGGAGCCGGCCCAGGCGGGCCGGGTCCACGCGCCAGAAGTCGCGCTGGACGCCGTCGACGAACAGCACGGGCACCTCGTCCGCGAACCGCTCGAGCAGGGCCGGGTGCGCGGCGCCGTCGACGGCCTCCCAGGCCTCGCCCCGCGCGTCGCACACCTGCGCCACCGTGGCCTCGGCGTCGGCGCACAGGTGGCAGCCGGGCTTCACGAGCAGCTGGACGCGGGCGGTGGCGGCGGGCAGGTCGGCGGTCATGGCCCCCACTCTACGGATCGCCGTCCACGACGAAGCCGCCGCCCCCGGAAGGGGACGGCGGCTTCGTCTCGTCAGCGCCCGGAGGGCGCGGGCGTCACTTCTTGTTGCGACGCTGGTGACGGGTCTTGCGAAGCAGCTTGCGGTGCTTCTTCTTCGACATGCGCTTGCGGCGCTTCTTGATCACAGATCCCATGGGGACTCCTTGAATCGGGGCGAGGGTCGGCGGTCGTGGGACCGCAGGCATCCGGGGCGCCGGACACGCCGACCCGCATTCCACCGGATGTGGAACGCCTGGAAACGTTCTCGGCCACAATACCGGCCGCACGGGCCGCGGTCGAACCGGGACGCGGGCCGGCTCAGTCGAACCAGGGGTCCAGCCCGTGCAGCGGGAACACCTCGCGGCGCGTGGCCATGATCGACTGGTCCACCGGGTCGGCCGGGTCGTAGCCCACCTCCCACGAGCGCCACCACACATCCGCGTCCTCGCCCATGACGGTGGGGATCCGCTCGGCGTCGTCCCCCTCGTGCACGGACATGTCCCCGGTCAGCTCGTCCGCGGTGAGGGTCCGGACGTGCTCGATCCAGGCGGCGGGGATCTCGCTCTTCACCGGGATCGGGGTCTGCAGGACGGCGGCGGTCAGGTGGGCCCACGCGCGCGGCACCACCCGCAGCGGGTTGTAGCCGCCGCCCCCGGTGGCCAGCCACCGGCCGTGCGCGAACCGGTCGGCCCAGTCGCCGACGTCGAACGCGAGCTGGCGCTGGCCGTCCACGCTCAGCCGCAGGTCGGCGAGCGGGTCCGTGCGGTGACCGTCGCAGCCGTGCTGGCTGACCAGCACGTCCGGGGCGAACGCCTGCAGCAGCGGGGGGACCACGGCGTGGGCGGCGCGCAGGAAGCCGGCGTCGCCGGTGCGCGGGGGCAGCGCGACGTTCACCGCGGTGCCCTGCGCGGCCGAGCCGCCGATCTCGTTGGCGAAGCCCGTGCCCGGGAACAGGCTGATGCCCGTCTCGTGCAGGGAGATGGTGAGCACGCGGGGGTCGTCGTAGAAGATCGACTGCGTGCCGTCGCCGTGGTGCGCGTCCACGTCGACGTAGGCCACGCGCTCCGCGCCGAGGTCCAGCAGGCGCTGGATGGCCACGGCGCAGTCGTTGTAGATGCAGAACCCGGACGCCGAGGACCGGGCGGCGTGGTGCATGCCGCCGGCGAAGTTCACGGCGCGGTCCACCTCGCCGGACCAGATGGCCTCGGCCGCCGCGAGGGAGCCGCCCGCGATCCGGGCGGCGGACTCGTGCAGGTCCGGGAACACGGGACAGTCCTCGGTGCCCAGGCCGAAGCGGCCGTCCTCGGCCGACGACGTCGCCGCGGCCCGGCGGACGGCGGCGACGTACTCGGGGTCGTGGACGAGGGCGAGCTGCTCGTCCGTGGCCACGGGCGGCTCCACGATCCGCACGTGGGGCGCGTCCAGCAGGCCGAACGCCTCCACGAGCCGGTGCGTGAGGTCCAGCCGCAGGGGCGCCATCGGGTGCTCCGCGCTGAACCGGTAGCGGAGCAGGCTGGAATCCCACACCACAGCGGCGGGGGTGGGAGCGGGAGGGGTGGACGTGGTGCTCATCACGGTCCAGCCTAGGGCTCCGGGCGACACGGTGGCGACGATCGCCTCGGATGTCCTGCCCGCGTGACGCGCGGGCCACGGGACGCGCGATACTGGGAGCCGGTCCGTTCCCCGTCCCCCCGCGCAGGAGGTGCCCCGTGGCAGGTCCCCGTCCGACCCCGCACGCCCGCCGCCACGGCGGGGTGCGCCGGCCCGGCGGCCTCCCCCGGCCCGGCCAGGCCTCCACGCTGGAGTCCTCGACCGACCTGCGCACGGTGCTGCGGCGCTCGGGCCGCGCCGTCAGCTCGGTGGTGGGCGGCTCCCCGGCCCGCGCCGCCCTCTCCGCCTTCGCCCTCATGGCCCTGGTGTTCACCGGTCTCCTCGCCCTGCCGTGGGCCGCGGCGGACGGCCACGCCACCCCCCTGCACGACGCCATGTTCACCGCGGTCTCCGCCTTCTCCGTGACCGGTCTGACCACCGTCAACACGGCCGTGCACTGGTCCCCCGCGGGCCAGGTGATCATCCTCGTGGCCATCCAGATCGGCGGCCTGGGCATCCTCTCGATGGCCTCGCTGCTCACGCTGGCCGTCTCCCGGCATCTGGGCCTGAGGTCGAAGCTGGCGACGCAGCAGGCGGGCATGACCTCCGGCAGTCTCGGCGAGGTCGGCCAGCTGCTGCGCGTCGTCGTCGTGACGGTGCTGACCGCCGAGGCCGCGCTGGCACTCGTCCTCGTGCCGCGGTTCGCGGCCATCTCCGGCTCGTGGCTCACCGGCCTGTGGCACGGGGTCTTCTACTCGGTCAGCGCCTTCAACAACGCGGGGTTCACCCTGCACGTGGACGGCCTGCCGGAGATCATGCACGACCCGGTGATCATCACGGTGCTCGGCGTCGGTGTGTTCCTCGGCGCGCTCGGCTTCCCCGTGGTCATGGTGCTGCTGGAGAAGGGGTGGCGATTCCGGGAGTGGAACCTGCACACCAAGCTCACGGTCGAGGTGACGCTGGCCCTGCTGGTGCTCGGCGCCGTCGCCCTCTTCTTCTTCGAGGCGGGCAACCCGGCGACCCAGGCCGGCATGGGCTTCTGGCAGCGGGTCGGGCACTCCCTGTTCGGCTCCGTGATGACCCGCTCCGGAGGCTTCGCGATCGACGACACGAACGCGCACCAGCCCGAGTCCCTGCTGCTCATGGACGCGCTGATGTTCGTGGGCGGTGGGTCCGCCTCCACCGCGGGCGGCATCAAGGTGACCACGCTGGCGATCATGTTCCTCGCGATCGTGGCGGAGGCGCGCGGCGACCGCGAGGTGACGGCGCACGGCCGCACGATCGCCCCCGAGTCCCTGCGCGTGGCCATCGCGGTGCTCGCACTCGGGGCCACCCTCGTGCTCGTGGCCACTCTGGCGCTGGTGCACATCACCGACGAGTCCCTCCAGCGGCCCCTGTTCGAGGTGATCTCCGCGTTCGGCACGTGCGGACTCTCCGTGGGCGTCTCCGCGGAGAGCCCACCGGCCGGCAAGTACGTCCTGACGGCCATGATGTTCGCGGGCCGCGTTGGTACGATCACGTTCGCCGCCGCCCTGGCCCTGCGCCAGCGGCGCGTGCTCTACCGCTACCCCGTCGAGAGGCCGGTCATTGGCTGACACCCCGCAGCGCACCGATCCCAACGCCCCCGTGCTCGTCGTGGGTCTGGGCCGCTTCGGCGCCGCCACGGCCGAGGAGCTCGTCGCACAGGGGCGCGAGGTGCTCGCCGTCGAGCGGGACCCCGTCCTCGTGCAGCGCTACGCCCCCTCGCTGACCCACGTGGTGGAGGCGGACGCCACCGACTCCGAGGCCCTGCGCCAGCTCGGTGCGCAGGACTTCTCGACGGCGGTGGTCGGCGTGGGCACCTCCATCGAGGCATCGGTGCTGATCACCGTGAACCTCGTGGACCTGGAGATCCCGCACATCTGGGTGAAGGCGATCAGCGAGGCGCACGGCACGATCCTCAAGCGGATCGGGGCGAACCATGTGATCTTCCCGGAGCACGACGCCGGCGTGCGCGCCGCCCACCTCGTGAACGGGCGCATGCTCGACTTCATCGAGTTCGACGACGACTTCGCGATCGTGAAGATGTACCCGCCGGCCGAGTGCGTGGGCTTCACGCTCGCCGAGTCCCACGTGCGCTCCAAGTACGGCGTGACCGTGGTGGGCGTGAAGACCCCGGGCGAGGACTTCACCTACGCCCAGCCGGACACCCGGGTGGGCCCGCGCGACACCCTCATCGTCTCCGGGCACACGGACCTCATCGACCGGTTCGCCGCCCGGCCCTGAGGCACGCCGGAGCCGTCAGGCCCCGAACTCCTCGGCCATCTCCTTGTCGCGCTGCGCGGCCGCGTCCATGGCACGGTTCACGAGGTCGCCCATGCCGCCGTCCAGGAACGCCTCCACGGCCTTCTCGGTGGTGCCGTTCGGGCTCATCACGGCCTTGCGCAGAGCCTCGGCCCTGGCCCCCTCCTGCTGGAGCATGATGCCGGCGCCCTTGACGGTGGCCGCGGCCATGGCCTCGGCGGAGGCGGCGTCCAGTCCCATCTCCGCACCGTGGGCGGCGATCAGCTCGGCCAGCAGGAACACGTAGGCCGGGGCGGAGCCGGCGGTGGCCACCACGGCGGAGAGCTGCTCCTCGGCCACCGGCACCACCAGGCCGGAGCCCTCGAAGAGAGCGCGCACGGCGGTGGTCTGCTCCTCGGTGACGCCCGGCCCGGGGGCCACGCCCACGACGCCGGAGCCCACCGTCAGGGGCGTGTTCGGCATGGTCCGCACGATCGGCTGCCCCGCCGGCAGCACGGCGGCCATGGTCGCGGCGGTGACGCCGGCTGCCACGGACACCACCACGGTCTCGGGGCGCAGCGACGGCGCCAGGTCCGTGAGGGTGGCGACCATGTCCTTCGGCTTCACGCCCACCAGGACGATGTCCGCCTCAGCGACCGCGGCATGGTTGGTGCGTTCGTCCCGCTCCTGGGAGGTCACCGTGACGCCGTGCTGCGCGGCGGCCTTCTCGGCGGAGGCGGCGGAGCGGGTGGTGGCGGTGACGTCCTCGGCGCGCACGGCGCCGGCGTCGAGGGCTCCGGCGAGGATCGCGCCGGTCATGGTGCCCAGGCCCAGGATGGTCAGCTTCATGGTCGGTCCGTCTCCTTCGTGGTCGGGCGCGGAACGCCGTCGTCGTCGTGGTGGTCGGTCCCGCCGGCGGCCAGGTGCTCGCGCGCGAAGGCGAGCGAGGCGGCCAGCTTCTCCTCGCGCTGGCCCGCGTACTCCACGCCGCGGGTGCCCACCTCCACGCACACCGCACCGGCCAGGCCCTCGGCCGCCAGGTGGCGCAGGGTCTCGGCCACGCGCTGCGTGCCCTCGCCGGGGACCAGGTGGTCGTCCTTGCCGGAGTCGTTGCCGTCGGTGAGGTGGACGTGCCGCAGCCGCGGGCCGAGCTCGCGGACGGCCGCCAGGGAGTCCGCCCGCGCGATGGCCGCGTGGGAGAAGTCCCAGCAGATGTGCTCGTACGGCTCGGGCAGCGGGTTCCAGTGCGGCAGGTACATCTTGGCCTCGCGGCCGTAGGCCCGCCACGGGTACATGTTCTCCACCGCGATCACCACGCCGGTCTCCGCCATGAGCTCGTGGATGCCCTCGGCGAAGCGCACCGCGTACGTGCCCTGCCAGCGGAACGGCGGGTGGGCGACCACGGTGGCCGCACCCACGGCCTGCGCCAGCTCCACGGAGCGGCGGATCTTGGACCACGCGGAGCCCCAGACCTGCTGCGTGAACAGCAGGGTGGGGGCGTGGATGGAGTCGATGGGCATCCCGTGCCGCTCGGACAGCCGCGTCAGCCGCCGCGCGTCCTGGCTCCACGCGTTGTGCGTGACCATGACCTCCACGCCGTCGTAGCCGAGGTCCTCGGCGGTGGCGAACACGTCCTGGGTGCCCAGGGGGAACACGGACGAGGAGGACAGGGTCACGGGGATGTCCGCGCCGAAGCGCGCCGCGGGGGCCAGGTGCGCGGTGGCGACCGCCATGCTCAGCGCACCCCCAGGCTCAGTCCCGGCAGGAGGGTGTCCGGGTTGAGGTTCACGTGGCCGACGCCGGGCAGGCCATCCCGGGTGAGATGGCCCTCGAGCATGAGCGCGTCGAGGCGGTTGAGGATCAGGCCCTCGCGCAGCGCCCACGGGCAGATCTCGAGCTGGGCGATGCCGAACGTGCGCATGGCCGTCAGCGCGACGATCGCCCCCGCGAACACCTGATGCGCGCGCACGTCCGAGACACCGGGCAGCTCCGCCCGCTCCGCGATGGTCATCGCCGCGAGGCGGTTCACCCACAGGTGCAGGTCGTCCGCGCGCAGGTGCCGCTTCACGAAGGGCCCCGCCGCCGACGGCGCCGCCCCGGTGATCCGGGCGAGGGAGCGGAACGTCTTCGAGGTGGCGGTGACCACCACGGGCGACTCGATGCGCGGGAAGACCGTGTACGCCTCCTCGAGTCGCTTCTCCACGTGCTTGCGGAGCTTCTTCACCGCCTTGGGGCTGGGCGGGTCCTCGGGCACCCAGTCGCGGGTGAGGCGGCCGGCGCCCAGCGGCAGGGACAGGGCGTGCGAGGGCAGCTCGTCCTGGCCGTAGGCGATCTCGAAGGAGCCGCCGCCGATGTCGAAGTTCAGGATGGAGCCGGCGTCCCAGCCCTGCCAGCGGCGCACGGCGAAGTACGTCATGGCCGACTCCTGGTCCCCCGTGAGCTCGGAGAGGTGCACACCGGTCTCGGCCTGCACGCGGGCCAGCACGGCGGCGCCGTTCGCGGACTCGCGGATCGCCGAGGTGCAGAACGAGATCATGTCCTCCGCCCGATGCTCCTCCGCGAACGCGGCCGCCTCACGGACGAAGTCCACGAGCTCCCGCTGACCCTCCTCCGTGATCGCCCCGTCGGCGTCCTGGTAGCGGATCAGCGGGAGGGAGCGCTTGTGCTCCGCGTAGGCGACGGGGCGGGCCCCCGGGTGGGCGTCCACGAGCAGCAGGTGAACGGTGTTGGAGCCGATGTCCAGGACGCCGAGGCGCATGGCGCTCAGGCCTTCTTCCGCGCGGTGGTCCTCTTGGCCGGGGCCTTGCGCGCCGCCGGCTTCTTGGCACCGCCGCGGGTGGCCGGGCCCTTGGCGCGCTTGTCCGCGAGCAGCTGGTAGGCCTCCTCCGCCGTGAGCTCCTCGGGCTGGCGGTCGCGCGGGACGGTGATGTTGGTGACGCCGTCCGTGATGTACGGGCCGAAGCGGCCCTCCTTCACGGTGACCTTCTTGCCGGAGACCGGGTCCTCGCCGAACTCGGCCAGCGGCGGCTTGGCGGCCCCGCGGCCACGCTGCTTCGGCTGGGCGTAGATCTCGAGGGCCTGCTCCTGCGTGATGCTGAAGATCTGGTCCTCGGACTCGAGCGAGCGCGAGTCAGAGCCCTTCTTCAGGTAGGGCCCGAAGCGGCCGTTCTGGGCGGTGATGACCTCGCCCTCGGCGTCCGCGCCCACGACGCGCGGCAGGGACATCAGCTGCAGCGCCTGCTCGAGGGTCACGGTGTCCACGGACATGCTCGTGAAGAGGGAGCCGGTGCGGGGCTTCTCCTTGGCCGGCTTCTTCTTCGGCTTGGGCTTGCCGTTCTTGTAGTACTCGGTGGGCTGCGCGTCGAGCCAGGCCTGCAGCTCCTCCTCGGTCATCTCGGGGATGACCTCGGTGACGTAGGGCCCGTAGCGCCCGTCCTTGGCGACGACGGTCCGGCCCGTCTCCGGGTCCGTGCCGAGCTCGCGCTCGGAGGGCTGGGCGGTGGCGAACAGCTCCTCGGCCTTGGCCGGGGTGAGCTCGTCCGGGGCCAGGTCCTCGGGGACGTTGGCGCGCGGCGGGGTCGCGCCCGCCTCCGCGTCGGCCGGCAGCGACCGCTCCAGGTACGGACCGTACTGGCCCACCCGCAGGGTGATGTCCTCGGTGATCGGCAGCGAGTTCACGGCCCGCGCGTCGATCTCGCCGAGGTTGTCCACCACGTGCTTGAGGCCCTCGACGCCCTTCTCCGTCTCCGCGGCGGGGGCCCCGAAGTAGAAGGTCTGCAGCCAGGCCTCGCGGCCGAGCTCGCCCGCGGCGATCCGGTCGAGGTCGTCCTCCATGCGGGCCGTGAAGTCGTAGTCCACGTACTTCGCGAAGTAGTCCTCGAGCAGGCCGATCACCGCGAACGCGGTCCACGACGGGACGAGCGCGGTGCCGCGCTTGGACACGTAGCCGCGGTCCATGATCGTGGAGATCGTCGGGGCGTACGTGGAGGGCCGCCCGATCTCGCGGCGCTCCAGCTCGGCGACGATCGACGCCTCGGTGTAGCGGGCCGGCGGGGAGGTCTCGTGCCCGGTGGCCTCGATCGGGTCACCGGTGAGACGCTCGCCCTGGGCCACCTGCGGCAGGCGGCGGTCCTTGGCCTCCGCGTTCTCGCCGTCGACCTCGGCGTCCCGGCCCTCCTCGTACGCGTCGAGGAAGCCCTTGAACGTGATGACGGTGCCCGAGGCACTGAACTGCGCGAGGCGGCCGTCCTGCGCGGCGGCCGAGAGCCGCAGCGTGGCGGTGTAGCCCTTGGCGTCGGCCATCTGCGAGGCCACGGTGCGCTTCCAGATCAGCTCGTACAGGCGGAACTCGTCCGGGCGCAGCTCGGCCTTGACCTGGGCCGGGGTCCGGAAGGAGTCCCCCGCGGGCCGGATGGCCTCGTGGGCCTCCTGCGCGGTCTCGTTGCGCTTGGCGTAGACGCGCGGCTGGGCCGGCACGGCGTCCGCCCCGTAGAGCTCGGTGGCCTGGCGCCGGGCGGCCTGCACGGCCTCCTGCGAGAGGTTCACCGAGTCCGTGCGCATGTATGTGATGTAGCCGTTCTCGTACAGGCGCTGGGCCACCTGCATGGAGACGCGGGAGCTCATGCGGAGCTTGCGGGCGGCCTCCTGCTGCAGCGTGGAGGTGGTGAAGGGGGCGGCCGGACGGCGGGTGTACGGCTTGTCCTCCACCGAGTCGACCGTGAAGTCCGCCCCGCGCAGACCCTCGGCCAGCGAGCGGGCGCCGGCCTCGTCCAGGTGGGTCACCTTCTTGCCGGCGGAGGCCTTGAGCCGCCCGGCGTCGTCGAAGTCGCGGCCCGTGGCCACGCGCTGGCCGTCCACCGTGCTGAGGCGGGCCGTGAACGAGCTGCCCACGGCGTCCGCGGCCTGCGCGCCCTCGGCCACCGTGAAGGTGCCCTCCACGCCCCAGTAGTGGGCGGAGACGAAGGCCATGCGCTCCCGCTCGCGCTCGACGACGAGGCGGGTGGCCACCGACTGCACGCGGCCCGCCGAGAGCCCGCGGGAGACCTTGCGCCAGAGCACCGGCGAGAGCTCGTAGCCGAACAGGCGGTCGAGGATGCGGCGCGTCTCCTGGGCGTCCACGAGGGCCGTGTCCAGCTCACGGATGTTCTCCAGACCGCGGCGCACGCCCTCCTTGGTGATCTCGCCGAAGGTCATGCGGTACACCGGCACCGTGGGCTTGAGGGTGTCCAGCAGGTGCCAGGCGATGGCCTCGCCCTCGCGGTCCGCATCCGTGGCGAGGTAGAGGGCCTCGGCGTCCTTGAGCTCGCGCTTGAGCTCGGTGACCTTCTTCTTCTTGTCCGGGTGCACCACGTAGTACGGGGTGAAGCCGTGCTCCGTGTCCACGGCGAACTTGCCGAACGGGCCCTTCTTCATCTCCGCCGGCAGGTCCGAGGGCTTGGGCAGGTCGCGGATGTGCCCCACGGAGGAGTCCACCACCCAGCCCTCGCCCACCGCGTTGAGGTACTTCGCGATGGACTTGCTCTTGGCCGGGGACTCCACGATGACCAGCTTCTTGCCCGAGGGCACGGGAGCGGTCACGGAAGCGGGGGGAGTGGACAACGGGTCCTCCTGGGACGGGATTGCTGCGGATCCGGGGCCGACGCGAGCCGACCCGCGTCCGCCGCGGACGGACGTCCCCACATCGTAGGGCGCGCTGACCACGATAACGCCCGGCGTCCCCGCGCCCGCCACCGCCCGATCGTCAGCCCTCCACCAGGAACCCGTCCTCGTACAGCTCCCGCAGCGCGGCCAGCAGGCCGGCCCGCCCGACGTCGTCCAGCTCCAGCAGCGCGGCGACCGCGCCCACCAGCTGCCCCACGGACAGCTCGCCGTCGGAGGCGGACAGCACGCCCGCCGTCGCGGTGTCCAGGCGCGCCACGCGCCGGAACCCGGAGCCCTGCCGGGCCAGGATCACCTCGGGGTGCTCCGCCCCGAACCGCTGGTGCCGCTCTTCCGTGACGTCCGCGGCCACGCGCAGGTGCAGGCCCCGCAGCGCGGCCAGGGCCGGGTCCCCGACGGCGTCCCCGGCCCCGGCGCCCGCGGCGAGCCGGTCCCGGCGGGCGAC
>NZ_JXSP01000039.1:0-7666 GCF_000946635.1 Micrococcus sp. MS-ASIII-49 | reverse complement strand
CGAGCCGGTCCCGGCGGGCGACGGCGGCGGCCCACGCGGCGCCGAGGGCCTCGTCCACGGGCTGGGTCAGCTCCTCGGCGACCACCCACCCCCGGCCCTGGGAGCCGTCCGCGGCGGGCCGACGCAGCCACACGTGTCCGAAGCCGACCCCGGCCACGCCGCGGGCGTCGAAGTCCTCCAGGTACCCGCGGTAGGCGGCCTCATAGGCGGGCGGGTCGAGCTCGAGCGAGGAGTCCTGCAGCCACGTCTCCGCGTAGCCCGCGGGGTCCTGCCGGTCGCGCTGGAGCAACCAGGCCTGCATCCCCGGCGCCACCCACGAACGCGGGCGCGCGTTCCACGGTGCGGTGTCGGCGTCGGTGGTGTCCCCCGCCGGGATCTCCCAGTTGGCGAGCAGCTGCGCGGTGCCGCCCTCGGCGAGCACGTCCGGCAGGGCCGCGATCAGCTCCGCGACGATCCGGTCGCCCTCGCGGCCGCCGTCGCGGTAGGTCAGCACGGGCGCGTCCGGGTCCGTGCGCGGGGTGATCACGAACGGCGGGTTCGAGACCACGAGGTCGAACCGCTCCCCCGCCACCGGCGCCAGCAGATCGCCGGCCGCCAGCCGGACCCGGTCCTCGAGCCGCTCCCGGTCGAGGCCGAGCACGTCCGCGTTGAGCAGCAGGTTGAACCGGGTGAAGGCGAGGGCGCGCTCGGAGAGGTCCGTGGCGGTCACGTGGTCGGCGTGGGCGAGCAGGTGCAGGGTCTGGATCCCGCAGCCCACCCCCACGTCCAGGGCGCGGGCCACGGGACGGCGCTGCGTGGCGCCGGCGAGCGTGAGGGAGGCCCGACCGATGCCGAGCACGTGCTCGGGAGGCAGCGGGCCGCGCCGCTGCAGGGCCGTCAGGTCCGAGGCGATCCACATCCGGCCCGGCTCGTCCGCGTCGTACGGCGAGAGGTCCACCGCGCCGCGCACGCGCCCGTCCGGCCCCTCGACGATGAGCCCGGCCGCCACGGCCCCGGCCAGACCGAGGCTGGGCAGCGCGGCGTCGAGGTCGGCGGCGGGGACGGGGTCGCCGAGCAGCCAGGCCCCGACGGCGGCGGCGAGGCCCCGCGTGCCGTGCCGGTCGCCGGGGCCGGCTGCGTCGTCGTGCCGGCCGGGGCCCGCCAGGTGACCGGCGACGACGCGGCGGGCGGCCTCGGCGTGCTCGCGGTCCAGGGCGAGCGTGGCCACGGGTCCGAGCAGCCCCTCGACGGCGGCGGTCGTGAACGGCAGGGCCGCCAGGTCCGCGGCGAGGGCCACGGCCGTGGCCGGGGTCAGCCGCGGGGCGGGGGGCGACGGGGGTGTCGGGACGGGACTCATGCCTCGGTCCTCTCGGCGGGGTGGGGGTGGTGGACGCAGACGGGGCAGCGGCGCTCGGGGTCGTCGACGGCGCAGGCCGCACAGCGGACCTCGAGCGTGGTGCAGGCCGGGTCGGCGCAGTTGCGCAGCGCCGAGGTCGGGGCCTCGCACGTGACGCACCGGCCGATGGTCTCGGCGTCGGCGGTGAAGCGGGTGGACAGGCGTCGGTCGAACACGGCCAGCTCGCCCCGCCACAGTCCGGCGTCGCCGCGGGCCTCGCCGTAGCGGACGATGCCGCCGTCGAGCTGGTAGACCTCAGCGAAGCCGCGGTCCTTGAGCAGGGCGGAGAGGACCTCGCAGCGCACGCCGCCCGTGCAGTAGGTGATCAGTGGCGCGTCCTTGAGGTGGTCCAGGGCCCCGGAGTCGACGGCGGCGAGCAGGTCGCGGGTGGTGTGCGCGTCCGGGACCACGGCCCCGTCGAAGCGGCCGATGGCCGCCTCCACCGTGTTGCGGCCGTCGAGGAAGCGCACGGGGTTCGCGCTGCCGGCGCGCTCGGCGACGAGCGCGTCCACCTGAGCGGGGGTGAGCCGCTCCCCCGTGCCGACGACCCCGTCCGCGTCCACGGTGACGCGCTCGGGGGCCCCGAACGCGACGAGCTCGGGCTTGAGCTTGACGGAGAGGCGGGGGAAGTCCGCCGCCGAGCCGTCCGACCACTTCACCTCGAGGTCCCGGAACGCCGGATGCTCCCGCGTGCCGCGCACGTAGCGCTTGACCGCGTCGACCGGCCCGCCGACGGTCCCGTTGATCCCCTGCGGCGACACGATGATCCGGCCGGTCAGGCCGAGGGACGCGGCGAGCGTGCGCTGCCACAGCCGCACCGCCTCGGGGTCGGCGAGCGGGGTGAACCGGTAGTACAGCGTGATGCGGGAGAGGGCGGCGGTGCTCATCGAGGTCCAGGCTAGTGCGCGACCCCGGACGTGACGGCCGTGAGGGACGGGCGGGGCCTGGCCCGCACCGGCCTCACGCCTTACCCTTCAGACATGACTGAGCATCTGGATCCGGCACTGGTCGACATCTGGTTCGCGGCCTGGTCGCGATCGCGCGGCTACCGCACG
The DNA here is from genome assembly GCF_000946635.1 of Micrococcus sp. MS-ASIII-49. Classification (NCBI taxonomy): domain Bacteria; kingdom Bacillati; phylum Actinomycetota; class Actinomycetes; order Micrococcales; family Micrococcaceae; genus Micrococcus; species Micrococcus sp. MS-ASIII-49. The sequence continues at coordinate 5,236 of NZ_JXSP01000039.1, read as the reverse complement.
AGCCAGGAGGCGGGGCGACGCGCGGCCCTGCGCACCCCCCGCCCCGCCCACATGATCCCCGGCGGCTCCGGTCGCGCCACGGTGGACGTGCCGGCCACGTGGGAGCACGTGGTGGTGAACCCCTCCCGCGCGGAGCTGGAGGACCTGCGCGAGGCGGTGCGGGACCAGGAGCAGATCCTGCTCACCGTGTTCGGCGACGCCGGCGAGGACCCCAAGGCCATGGGTCTGAAGGCCCAGGCCGAGCCGGAGCGCTTCATGACCATGGACATGGACCCCGAGCTGCAGGACGTGGAGCCCCCGCTGCTGCCCGAGGGCTATGAGGCCCGCGTGGACCAGCCGATGGAGGGCAGCCGTCGCCTGCGCATCCTGGCCGTCGGCGCCTCGACCGCGCCCGAGGGCGAGGAGGAGCTCGCCGCCCTCGGCTGGGTCACCGAGGAGGACGGCACCGCCGTCTACGACCGGATCTGGACGTCCCCGAACCACCGTCGCCGCGGCCTCGGCTCCCTCGTGATGCGCTACCTCACCTCCGAGGTCATGAGCGAGGGTGAGATCAGCCGCGGCCTGCTCGTCGCCTCCCCGGACGGCCAGAAGCTGTACCGCCACCTGGCCTGGACCGACCTCGGCCCCGTGTCCATCTGGGGTCGCGGCCTGGCCGAGGACAACCCCACCGCCGAGCACACCGGCACCATGGGGGCGTGACCGGCCACCTGCCGGAGCACGATCCCTGGGCGGATCCCGCGGGCGGCTGGGGGCCGCCCGGCACGGCGGACGCCGCGCCGCCCGTCGACGACGCCGCCCCGGACTCCTCCGGACCGGAGCCGCAGCCCGTCGGTGAGGTGGTGGCCGACGTCGTGGCCGGGCTGTCCGTCACGGCACCCGGCGACCTGCGCCCGGACACCCCGGCGGGGGCCGGACTCCGTGCGGCGCTGGGTCGGACCGGGTTGCCCGAGCAGATCCGCCACGTCACCGAGCTGCCCGCACGGCAGGCCCGGCACACGGACTGGCCCGCGGACGCTCCGGAGGGCCTGGTCAGGGCGTTCGCGGCGCGCGGCGTCGAGCGGCCGTGGCTGCACCAGGTGCGGGCCGCGGCCCTGGCCGGCGCGGGGACGCACACCGTGCTCGCCACGGGCACGGCGTCGGGCAAGTCGTTGGGCTACCAGCTGGCGGTCGGCACCCGGTTGGCCGCCGACCCCCGGGCCACCGCGCTCTACCTCGCCCCCACCAAGGCCCTCGCGGCGGACCAGCTGACCTCCTGGCGGGCCCTCGAGCGGGACGGCGCCCCGGGGCTGCGCTCGGCCCCCTACGACGGCGACACCGCACCGCAGGACCGGGTCTGGGCCCGCGAGCACGCCAGCGTGCTCATGACCAACCCGGACATGCTCCACGTGGGGATCCTGCCGCACCACGAGCGGTGGGCCGCGTTCTTCCGGAACCTGGCGTTCGTGGTGGTGGACGAGTCGCACACGTACCGGGGCGTCTTCGGCTCGCAGGTGGGCATCCTGCTGCGCCGGCTGCGGCGCATCGCCGCCCACTACCGCGGGGACCGGCCGGAGACCGTGTTCATCGGGGCGTCGGCGACGTCGGCGGACCCGGCCGGGCACTTCGCCCGACTGATCGGGGCGCCGGCCACGGCCGTCACCGAGGATGCGTCCCCGCACGGGGCGGTCACCGTGGCGTTCTGGGAGCCGGAGCTGACGGACCGTCGGGGCGAGAACGGCGCGCCCGTCCGGCGCTCGGCGATGGCCGCCGCCGCCGACCTGGTCACGGACCTGGCCCTGCAGCAGGTCCGCACGCTGGCGTTCATCCGCTCGCGGCGCGGGGCCGAGGCCATCGCGAGCGCGGCCAAGCGGCAGCTCGAGGAGGTCGAGCCGGGGCTCGGCACCCGGATCGCGGCCTACCGCTCGGGCTACCTGCCCGAGGAGCGGCGGGAGCTGGAGGCGGACCTGCGCTCGGGTCGGCTGCTGGGCATGGCCTCGACGCCGGCGCTGGAGATGGGCATCGACGTCGCGGGGCTGGACGCGGTGGTGGTGGCCGGCTGGCCGGGCACCCGCGCGTCGTTCTTCCAGCAGATCGGCCGCGCCGGGCGCGGCGGCCAGGACGCGCTCGCGTTCTTCGTGGCCTCGGACGACCCCCTGGACACCTTCGTGGTGGACCACCCGGAGGCCGTGTTCGACCTGGGCGTGGAGGACACCGTGGTGGACCCGGAGAACCCGCACCTGCTCGGCCCGCAGCTGTGCGCGGCCGCCGCCGAGCTGCCGATCACGCCCGAGGCGTTCGGCTGGTTCGGGGAGCCGGAGCGGGTGCGCGCCCTGCTGGACGTGCTGGTCGAGCAGGGGCTGCTGCGCCGTCGGCCGGCCGGCTGGTTCTGGACGCACCCCGAGCACGCCGCCGGCATGGTCTCCCTGCGGGACGACGGCGGCGGGCCCATGGACATCATCGACGCCGAGTCCGGTGCCCTGCTGGGCACGATGGACTCGCCCCAGACCCACTACCAGGCGCATCCCGGCGCGGTGTACGTGCACCAGGACCGCACGTACCTCGTGGAGGAGCTGGACGAGGACGCGCACGCGGTGGTCGTCACGCGCGCCTGGCCGGACTTCACCACGCAGGCCCGGGACGTCACGGAGATCGAGATCGTGGCGGTGCACCGCCGCCTGGACGCGCGCGCGGGCACCCTGCGCTGGTGCCTCGGGGACGTGCAGGTCCGCACCCAGGTGGTGTCCTTCCAGCGCAAGGCCCTGGTCTCCGGGGAGGTGCTCGGCGAGGAGCCCCTCGACCTGCCGGCACGGGACCTGTTCACCTCCGCGGTGTGGTTCCAGGCAGCCTCGGACGAGCTCATCGCCGCGGGACTGACCACGGATCGCCTGCCCGGCGCCCTGCACGCGGCCGAGCACGCGATGATCGGCATGATGCCGCTCGTCGCCTCGAACGACCGCTGGGACATCGGCGGCGTCTCGATGGTCCTGCATCCGGACACCGGCTCCCCCGCCGTGTTCGTCTACGACGGCCGGCCCGGCGGGGCGGGCTTCGCCGAGCGCGGCTTCGAGCAGGCGCGGCGCTGGGTCGAGGCGACGGCGGGGGCCATCGCGGCGTGCGAGTGCGCGGAGGGCTGCCCGTCCTGTGTGCAGTCCCCCAAGTGCGGCAATCGCAACAGCCCACTGGACAAGGCCGGCGCGCTGACCGTCCTGCGGTTCCTGATGGACCACGCCGATCACCTCGTCCCGGCGGACGCCTCGACCGACGGCTCGGGCGGCGCCTCCTCCGGCGGGGCCACGGACGCGGCGCCCGGGGCCTGAGACCGCGGCGGGCCCGCGACGGCGTCGGCCGTGGCCGCCGGCAGCGGGGCGCGGGCGAGCTCGACCGCGACGCGCACGGTCCCGTCCTCGCGCACCTCGCACGCCACGACGGCGGCCCCGTTGCGTGCGGCGGTCCGCCCGGCCAGCGCGCACGGCTCATGGTCGGAGAGCCCGCGCCGGGCGTCGGAGGCGGCGAGCGCCGCCAGGTCGGCGGCCCCGGCCGCCCGGGCGCCGGTGACCGAGGCCTGCCCCAGCGCCGCGACCGCCAGCAGCAGCCCCGCCCCCAGGGCGGCCGTGCCCAGGACGGACACGGTGCCCGAGCCTCGTTCGCCCCGCGCGGGCGCCCTCCCGCGGGTCATGACCGGTCCTCCGGCGAAGCGGCGGGCGTTCCGGGCCGCTGGTCGGGGGCGGCGGCGTGCGCGGTGAGGGTGAGCACCTCGGCCCAGGCGAGCGGCCCGGGGCCGGGCTGGACGACCTCGACGGTCACCCACCCGCCCTCGACGGTGTGCGAGAGCGAGGCATCGTCGCCGGCCATGCGCGCCACCGCGTCCCGGGCCGCCGCCTCGTCGTCGCCCCGGGCGAGGATGCGGGCGGCCGACGCCGCCGCGTCCTGACCCCGCACCTGCTGCACCGCGGCGGCGCCGGCCAGCAGGACGGATACGAGCACGAATGCGATCACGGGCAGCAGCACCGCGTACTCGGCGGTGACGGCCCCGGTCTCGCCGCCCCGGAGCGCCCGGGGCCGCCCCGCCGTCCGGGCGCCCGGGCGGCGCGCGGACGGCGGGGCGGAGGCCGGGTGCTCAGTCACGCTGGAGCGCCCCGGTGACGAGGTCCACGAGCAGCGACTGCACGTCCGGGCTGGTGAGCACGACGGCCAGCACGCCCGCGAAGCCCACGGCGGCGAGCGTGAGGATGCCGTACTCGGCCGTGATCGCGCCGGTCTCCTCGCCCGCGGCGTCGACGACGCGGGCGAGGCGGTCGCGGTCGCTGGGGCGGGTGACGGCGGGCTGGGCGGTGTGGGAGCGGTGGGTCATGGTGGTCCTCCTGGAGTGGGCCCCGCGGTGCGGGGCGGTGGTGACGGCCCGGCCGGGCCGCTGGTCCCAGGCTGGCCCGCTCCGGGGCCCGCGCGCCGGGGGCGATGCGGATCCGGGGATGGGCCGGGGCGATCGGGGCCCTGTGCAGGACCGGACGCCCTGGCGTCGCCACGGCCTCAGCCCGGTCCCGCCCCGAGCAGGGCCATGACGACGGGCACCACGCCCCAGCACACGAAGGCGGGCAGCAGGCACAGCCCCAGCGGCATCACCAGGCGCACGGCGAGCTCCTCGGCCGCCCGTTCGTCGGCCCGCCGGGTCTGCTGACGGACGGCAGCGGCGGTCTCGGCCAGCGTGCGGGCGCCGGCCATCCCGGACCGGTGCAGCGGTCGCAGTCGGGCGGCGGTCTCGGTCCACACCGGGTCCGTGTCGAGGCCCGCCCACGCCTCGTCCCAGTCCCGGCCCCAGAGCAGCAGCGCCGCCGTGGCGCGCAGGTCGCGGGCGCCCGGCAGGGTCCGGCCGAGGTCGTCCAGCGCGGCGGGCAGGGATCGGCCGGCGCTGAGCAGCGCCGCCAGCACGTCCAGCACGACGGCGGCGCCCACGGCCGCCGGCTCGCGCGCGGCCGAACGCAGCAGCAGGCGCGTCCAGGACCGCCCGGCCAGCCAGAACAGCAGCCCCACCGCGGCGACCACGGCGCCGAAGGGCGAGCGGACCAGGTCCCACGGGGAGGTGCCGAGCAGCCACGCGAGGCCGAGGCCGCCCAGGGGCAGCCACTGCAGCAGTCGGGACGTCGCGCCCGGCCCCGCCGCGGCTGAGCGGCGGGCCCGGGCCGCGTCCACGTCCGCCTCGAGGCTGTGGGCCAGCCGCCGGGCCACGGCTGCGGGGGCCGCGCCCGCCCGGGCCCCGGCC
>NZ_JXSP01000038.1:0-413 GCF_000946635.1 Micrococcus sp. MS-ASIII-49 | reverse complement strand
GCCCGCCCGGGCCCCGGCCGCGAGCGTCGCGTCGACCAGCGCCCAGCCCGGGTCCCGTGCGGGGGTCCGCCAGGGCGGGGTCCCACCGCGGCGCGCCGCCTCCCCGGTCGGCGCAGGCGACGCCGGCACATCCCAGGCCAGCGCCTCGGCCCGGCGTCGGGCGTGGTGATGGGCGCAGCATGCGGCACCCGCCTCGCCCGGGCCCGACCCGCAGGCGGGCAGGGTGCACGCGGTCTCCCGCCAGGCCTGCTCCTCGGTCAGACCGGCCGCGACGAGGGCGGCCCAGCGGCGCAGCACGCCGACGAGCACCTCCGTCTCCTCCTCCGGCCTCGCCCGCCCGGCCCGCCAGGGCAGCAGCGCCACGGCACGCCCGGCGCGGGACCGCCGCGCCGGCCCGGTGGCCGTCGTCGGGC
>NZ_JXSP01000037.1:0-6562 GCF_000946635.1 Micrococcus sp. MS-ASIII-49 | reverse complement strand
ATCCGCCCCGCCAGCCGCGCCGCGAGCGCGGGCACGCCGGGTCCCTCGACGGTCCGCCCGCCCGTCGCCTCCGTCCCGGGCCGCCACGTGAGGGCGGGCAGCAGGGCGAACCCGTCGGCGCGCGGGTCCGGGACGGCGAGCTCGACGGGGTGCCGCCCGTGGCCGTCCCGGGCGACGTGCAGCACGGCGTCCACGCCGGCGCGGGCCTGCGCGGCCACCGTCTCGGGCCGCCAGCCGGCCAGGGAGGCCATGGCCGTCAGCCGGGCGGGCACCTCGGCGGCGGCGTTGGCGTGCAGGGTGCCCCACGCGCCCTGGTGTCCCGTGTTCAGGGCGGTGAGGACGTCGGCCACCTCGGCGCCGCGGCACTCGCCGACCACGAGCCGGTCCGGCCGCATCCGCAGCGCGTGGCGGACGAGCTCGGCCAGTCCGACCTCGCCGGCGCCCTCCGCGTTGGCGGCGCGGCACTGCAGTGCGACCACGTGCGGGTGATCGGGCGCGGCCTCGGCCGTGTCCTCCACGACGACGATCCGTTCGTCCCCCGGCACCCGGCCGAGGGCTGCGGAGAGCAGCGTGGTCTTGCCTGCCCCGGTCGCGCCGCTGACCAGGACGGTGGCACGGTCGCGCACGAGCGCCTCGAGGGCGTCGGCCCAGAGGGCGCCGTCCGGCCAGCCGTCGGCCAGCGCGGCCAGCGACGGCGTCGTCGCGGCCGGGATCCGCAGGCTCAGCAGGGTGCCGCCGCCACTGACCGGGGGCAGGACCGCGTGGACGCGCACGCCGCCCACGCGGGCGTCGGCCAGCGGCACCGCCGCGTCGAGGCGGCGGCCGGCCCGGTGCAGCAGCCGCACCGCGAGCTCCCGGGCGGTCTCGGGGTCGAGCCGACCGGGGCGGCGGACGAGGCCTTCGTCCCCGTCGGTCCACACCGCGCCCGCGCCGTCCACGAGCACGTCGGTCACGCCCGGGGTGCGCACCCAGGGTGCGAGCGGGCCGAAGCCGTCGAGCTCATCGACCAGCGCCGCCACGCGCGGGTCGTCGATCGGCGCATCGAGGGCCTCGGCGATCAGCGGGGCCAGCGGCGGCTCCGCCCCGTCGGCGGCCGACGCACGGGCCTCGGCCACGCGCCGGCGCACGACGGCGGCGTCCAGCCCGCCGGGGCCCGCTGCGGGTGTGGCCAGCGGCGGCGCGGCGACCTGCGTGCGTTCCGGCTCGGCCGGGTCAGTGCGGGGCCACGGGAACCGTCGGCCGACCTCGGGCGGGGCGAGGCGGGACCGTCGGCCCCGGGGCGGGCGGGCCGGGGCGGCGGGGACGAACGGGCGCATGGCGGACCTCCTGCGGGATGGGGGGCGGCCGCCGCGGTCCGCGGCCGCCGGCCCGTCCAGTCCACCGCCTCGCCCGCGCGCCCGCCTGCCCCGGTCGTCCGGCTGGGGACACGTGCCCACCCCCCGGCGCCTGTGCAGGAGCGGACGGCGCCGCGCAGCCGTCAACCGCGCAGGATCTCGTGGGTCCGCGCGTCGCGCACGCGGGAGTCGTCCCACGGCACGTCCCAGCCCAGCAGCGCCAGCACACGGTCCAGCAGCGCCGCCGTGAACCCCCACACCAGGCGCTCGCCCACGAGGAAGCCCGGCGTCTCGCCGCGGCGGCCGCCGGGCCGGGCCACGCGGCACCGGTTCGCGGGGTCCACCAGGTCCGCGACCGGCATCCGGAACACGGCCGCGGCCTCGGCCTGGTCGACCACCGCCACGCGACTGGGGTCCCGCCACCACCCGAGCACCGGGTGCACCACGTGCCCGGAGACCACCACCGGCACCGCCGGCAGCACGCCCAGGACCTCCACGCCGGCCGGGTCCAAGCCGGTCTCCTCCTGCGCCTCGCGCAGGGCCGTGGCCACGACGTCGGCGTCCTCGGGGTCGACGCGACCGCCGGGGAACGCGATCTGCCCGGCGTGCTGGCGCAGGGTGGCGGCGCGCTGGGTCAGCAGCACGTCCACGTGCGGGTGCACGCGCTCGGCGTCGTGACGGGCGGGGACGTCGTCGAGGGCGCCGAACAGGATCAGCACGGCGGAGGGGCGCGGATCGCCGGACCGGGGCCACTCGAAGCCCCACATCGGCACGGCCTCGGGCGGGATGGTGGTGAGCGAGGCCGGGTCGTGGTGACCGGGCGCGTCCGCAGGGGCCGTGCCCCACCGGGCCACGAGGTCCGCCAGCTGGTCCCGCGCACCCGTCAGCGACGCCTCGGACGTCCCGGCGGCGTCGCGGGAGGTCGGGCGGGGGCTCGCGGGGGTCTCAGGCATGGCCCCCACGCTAGCCGCCGGTCGTAGCCTCGGGGCATGACGGCTCCCCTGACCTCGCCCCCGGCGGACGCCGCGTCCCCGGATCCGGTGGACGTCGCGGTGATCGGCGCCGGACAGGCCGGACTGGCGGTCGGCTACTTCCTGGCCCGGGCCGCGCGGGACGTCGACCGCGGGCGCCGGCCGGGCCCGCCGCCGTCGTTCGTCCTGCTCGACGCGTCCGCCCAGCCCGGCGGCGCGTGGCCGCACCACTGGGACTCCCTGCGCCTGTTCTCCCCCGCCGAGCACTCCTCCCTGCCGGGCCGACCCATGCCGCCGTCGCCCGGTCCCGGCACCCCGGACGCCGGGCACGTCGTCGCCTACCTGGCCGACTACGAGGACCGCTACGGGCTGCCGGTGCGCCGGGGCGTGCGTGTCGCGGAGGTGACGCACGACGCCGCCGCGTCCCCGCCGTTCACCCTGCGGCTCGAGGACGGCACGGCCCTGAGCGCCCGGGCCGTGGTCTCCGCGACCGGCTCGTTCACCCGCCCGTTCGTGCCGGCCCTCCCGGGCGCCGACCGCTTCGGCGGCACGCAGCGGCACTCCGCCGCGTACCGCTCCCCCGACGCGTTCGCCGGGCGGCGCGTCCTCGTGGTGGGCGGCGGCAACTCGGGCGCCCAGATCGCGGCTGACCTGCTGCTGGCGGGTGTCGCCACCACGTGGGCCACCCGGCGTCCGCCCCGGTTCATGCCGGACGACGTGGACGGGCGGGTGCTCTTCGACCGGGCCTCGGCGCGCGTGCTGGGCCGCTCCGAGGCGCGCGTGGGCGACCTCGGGGACATCGTCATGGTGCCCTCGGTGATCCGCGCCCGCGACGAGGCCGGGCTCCACGCGGTCCCCGCGCCCACGGCGCTCACGCCGGAGGGCGTCCGTTGGGGCCACGACGCCGGCGCAAGCCACGGCTGGCCCGCCGCCAGCCGCGCCGCGGCCCGGGTGCGCGGGGCCGAGCACCCGGTGGATGACGTCGTCTGGTGCACGGGCTTCCGGGCGGACCTGCGCCATCTGCGGGGCCTCGAGCTGACCCGCCGCCCCTCCGGGGCGCCGGCGACGGAGCGTGCGCTGCCGACCGCCTCGGTGGACGTGCCGGGGCTGCACCTGCTCGGCTACGACGACTGGTGCGGGGCCGCCTCGGCCACGCTCGCGGGCGTGGGGGTGCACGCGCGCCGGGCCGTCGACGCGATCCTCGCGGGCCTCACCGCCGGCTGAGCGGGCGGGCAGGCTGAGCGCTCAGGCCTCCAGCCCGTGGCCGAGGGCGCGCAGCTCCCGGCGCGTCCGCCCCGCGCGCAGGAGCTCGAGCAGCTCCTCCCGGCCGGGCTTGAGCTCGTAGGCGAGCAGGGCGCGCGCCCGCTCGGGGTCGGTCTCCCCCGCGCCGTAGGACGGGCACCAGCGGGCGATCGGGCACGCCCCGCACGCCGGGCGGCGCGCGTGGCACACGCGGCGGCCGTGGAAGATCAGCCGGTGGGAGAGCATCGTCCAGTCCCGGCGCGGGAACAGGGCACCCACGGCGTGCTCGACCTTCACCGGGTCGGTCTCGTCCGTGAACCCCAGGCGCCGGGCGAGCCGGCCGACGTGCGTGTCCACGGTGATCCCGGGCTGGCCGAAGGCGTTGCCGAGCACCACGAACGCGGTCTTGCGCCCCACCCCGGGCAGCGCCACGAGGTCCTCGAGACGGGCGGGGACCTCGCCGTCGTGCCGGGCCACGAGCTCCTGGGACAACCGCAGGATCGCGGAGGCCTTGTTCCGGTAGAACCCCGTGGAGCGCACGAGCTCCTGCAGCTCCGGCTCGGTGGCCGCCGCCATCGCGTGGGCGTCCGGGAAGCGGGCGAACAGCGCCGGCGTGGCCGCGTTGACCCGCACGTCGGTGGTCTGGGCGGACAGCACCGTGGCCACGAGCAGCTCGAACGGCGTCTCGAAGTCCAGCTCGGCGACGGCGTACGGGTACGTCTCGGCCAGGATCCGGTCGATCCGCCGCGCCCGGCGCACCAGGGCCAGCCGGGTCTCCCCGGTCGGCGTGTCCGTCGGCTCCGTCTCCATCCGCGCGTCCTCCCGCCCTCGTGCGATCCGCTCAGGTCCGACCATCCTAGGGAGCGGGGCGCGTGCCGACGTCCACACCGGGGTCGGCCCCCGCTTCCGGGCGCGATGCGACACACAGGACCCGAAGATTTGTGGCGACGACGCCGCGCGCGGCATGCTGAGGCGGGAGACTAGTGTGGGACGCGTCACATCCGCGTCTCGCACCGACCGCACCACCCCGAAAGGACCCCGTCGATGGACGAGCAGATCCCCACGTTCCCGCCCCCGGCCGAGTTCGCCGCCCAGGCGGTGGCCGGAGCCGACCTGTACGAGGAGGCCGCCGAGGACCGCCTGGCCTATTGGGCCCGCCGCGCCCGCGAGGTCCTGCACTGGGAGCAGGACTTCACCGACGTCCTGGACTGGTCCGATGCACCCTTCGCGAAGTGGTTCGTCGGCGGCACCACCAACGCCGCGTACAACGCCCTGGACCGCCACGTCGAGGCCGGCCACGGCGACCGCGTGGCCATCCACTTCGAGGGCGAGCCCGGTGACACCCGCACCTACACCTACGCCGACCTGGCCGCCGAGGTCCGGCGCGCCGCCAACGCGTTCGAGTCCCTCGGCGTGACCAAGGGCGACCGCGTGGCCGTCTACCTGCCGATGATCCCCGAGGCCGTCATCACGATGCTCGCGTGCGCGCGCATCGGCGCGGTCCACTCCGTGGTCTTCGGCGGCTTCTCCTCCGACGCCCTGCGCTCCCGCGTGGACGACGCCGAGGCCAAGCTCGTCGTCACGGCCGACGGCTCCTTCCGCCGCGGCAAGCCCTCCATGCTCAAGCCCGCCGTGGACCAGGCCCTCTCCGCGCCCGGCCACACGGCCGAGCACGTGCTCGTGGTCCGCCGCAACGAGGCCGAGGTCGAGATGACCGAGGGCCGCGACCTGTGGTGGCACGACGTCGTGGACGCCCAGTCCGACGAGCACGAGCTCGTGTGGCACGACGCCGAGCACCCGCTCTACATCCTCTACACCTCCGGTACCACCGGGAAGCCGAAGGGCATCCTGCACACCACCGGCGGCTACCTCGTGCAGGCCGCGGCCACCCACCACGACACCTTCGACCTGCACCCGGAGTCGGACGTCTTCTGGTGCACCGCCGACGTCGGCTGGGTCACCGGGCACTCCTACGTCGCCTATGCGCCGCTGGTCAACGGCGCCACCCAGGTGATCTACGAGGGCACCCCGGACTCCCCGCACCAGGGCCGCTGGTGGGAGATCGTGCAGAAGTACGGCGTGAGCATCCTCTACACGGCGCCGACGGCGATCCGCACGTTCATGAAGTGGGGCCGGCACATCCCGGACGAGTACGACCTCTCCAGCCTGCGCGTGCTCGGCTCCGTGGGCGAGGCCATCAACCCGGAGGCCTGGCGCTGGTACCACGAGGTCATCGGCGCCGGCCGCTGCCCCATCGTGGACACCTGGTGGCAGACCGAGACAGGCGCCCACATGCTCACCCCGCTGCCCGGCGTGACCACCCTCAAGCCCGGTTCCGCCCAGAGGCCGGTGCCCGGCGTCGTGCTGGAGGTCGTGGACGAGCTCGGCGAGCCCATGACGGACACGAGCGCGGGCTTCCTCGTGGTGCGCGAGCCGTGGCCGTCCATGCTGCGCGGCATCTGGGGCGACCGGGAGCGCTTCAAGGAGACCTACTGGTCCCGCTTCCCCGGCATGTACTTCGCCGGCGACGGCGCCCGCTACGACGAGGACGGCGACATCTGGCTGCTGGGCCGCGTGGACGACGTCATGAACGTCTCCGGCCACCGCCTGTCCACCACCGAGATCGAGTCCTCCCTCGTGGCGCACCCGTCCGTGGCCGAGTCCGCGGTGGTCGGCGCGAAGGATGAGACCACGGGCGAGGCGGTCGTGGCGTTCGTCCTGCTCACCGCGGTCGCCGTCGCGGCCGACCGCGACGTCGCCGAGGTCGAGGAGGAGCTGCGGCAGCACGTGGGCAAGGACATCGGACCCATCGCCAAGCCCAAGCGCGTGCTCGTGGTCCCCGAGCTGCCCAAGACGCGCTCCGGCAAGATCATGCGCCGTCTGCTCAAGGACGTGGCCGAGGGCCGCGACCCGGGCGACTCCACCACGCTGGCCGACCCCACGGTCATGCAGCGCATCGTGGAGACGCTCGCCCCGAAGGCCTGAGCCGGCACGACGACGCCGCCCCGGACCGCA
>NZ_JXSP01000036.1:0-30444 GCF_000946635.1 Micrococcus sp. MS-ASIII-49 | reverse complement strand
TGCGGTCCGGGGCGGCGTCGTCGGTGGGCGGGCCCGGCTCAGGCGCGGGCGGCTGCGTCCCGGCGGACCAGCTCCACGGCCTCGTCGGGCGTGTAGCCGAGGCGCTCGAGCAGGGTGTCGAGACAGCGGCGCACCGCCTGGTGCGCGGCGTCCGCGCGGGCGTCGGCCGAGGCGGCCACGAACGTGCCCGCGCGCCCCCGGGTGCGGATGGTGCCGTGCGCCTCGAGCTCCTTGTAGGCCCGGGCCACGGTGCCCGGTGCCACGCCGAGCTCGGCGGCGAGCGCGCGCACGGGCGGCAGTCGGTCCCCGCGGGCGAGGGATCCGGAGGTGACGCCGGCCAGGACCGCGTCCACGATCTGCCGGTAGGGCGGGGTCGGCAGGCTCCCGTCCACCGCCACGACCGGCAGGGAGGTGGAGACCACGCCCGCGGCCCCGCCGGCGACCGGGGCTGCGGACGGGGCCGCCGCGGACGGACCGGTGGCCCTCATCGTCTCACCGGTGCTGCGCGTCGAGAAGGCCATCCTCGCGCTCCCACACGGCGGGGGCCAGGTCGTCCTCGATGGCGAGGTCGCCCGAGGAGTCGTCCGGGTGGCGGAGCAGGTGGATGGCGGAGACCGCGAGGCCGCCCCACACCAGGAGGATGGCCAGGGACATCATGACGATCGCTGCGGTGCTCATCGGTCAGAGCTCCTTCCGGGTGGTGGCCACGGGCACCACCGGCAGGGCGCCGGTGGGGACGGTGCCCTCGGGCACGGCGTTGTGCGGGATGAGGTCGCCGTGGATCTCGCTGTCCAGGTCCTCCGCGTAGAGGTTGGACTTGCGGGACCACGGGATCAGGGAGAGCAGGACGGCCAGGGCGACGGAGCCGAGCGCGATGCCCCAGCCGAAGACGCCGAGGAAGTCGCCCGGGTAGCCCTCATAGCCCTCCGCGATCACCTTCATGATCCAGGAGAGCCAGATGTAGGCGAGCACGATCGGCATGAGCACGCCGATCAGCAGCACGTACCCGCGGCCGACCTTGAAGGAGGAGACGGCGTTGAGGTGCGCCGTGATGCGGCGGGCCGAGCCCAGCGCACCGGTGACCAGGAGCACCGACAGGAGCGCCGCGCCCACGATGCCGAAGTTGTTGGCGAACGCGTCCATGGTGTCGAGCATCTGCAGGCCCGTGGTGGTGGAGAACAGGGCGAGGGAGACCACCCCGGACAGGCCGATCACGACGATCGTGGCCGTCCAGCGGCCCCAGCCGAGCTTGTCCTTCACGGCGGAGATGACGACCTCGAGGATCGAGATCAGCGAGGTGAAGCCGGCGACCACGAGCGAGCCGAAGAACAGCACGCCGATCAGAGCGCCGAGCGGGGCCTGCGAGATCAGGGTGGGGAAGGCGATGAACGCCAGGCCGATGCCGCTGCCGGCCACCTCGGACACGGACACGCCGGAGGCCTGCGCCATGAAGCCCAGGGCGGAGAACACGCCGATGCCGGCCAGGATCTCGAAGCCCGAGTTGGAGAAGCCGACGACCAGGCCGGAGCCGGTGAGGTTCGTGCGGCGGTTGAGGTAGGAGGCGTAGGTGATCATGATGCCGAAGCCGACGGACAGCGAGAAGAAGATCTGACCGTAGGCGGCGATCCAGACGCCCGGGTCCGCGAGCGCGGCCCAGTTCGGCGTGAACAGCGCGTCCAGGCCCTGGGCGGCGCCCGGCAGGGTGAGGGCGATGCCGACGAGGACCAGGAACATCACGATGAGCAGCGGGATGCCGACCATCGAGGCCAGGGCCACGCCCCGGCGCACGCCGAAGCCCATGATGAGCAGCGTGATCACCCAGACGGCGAGCATGGGCCAGAAGACGCCCGAGACGACGTCGAAGGACGGGGACGGGTCGTCGGCGACCTGCAGGTAGTCGCCCATGAGGAAGGTCTCCGGGTCGTCGCCCCACCGCTGGTCCACGGAGAACCAGGTGTACATGATCGCCCAGCCGATGATCGCAGCGTAGTAGATCCCGATGACGACGCAGATGAGCACCTGCCACCAGCCGACGGTCTCGGTCCACCGGGACAGGCGCCGGAACGCCAGCGGCGCGGAGCCGCGGAAGCGGTGGCCGATCGCGTAGTCGAAGAACAGGAGCGGGATGCCCGCGGTGAGCAGCGCGATCAGGTAGGGGATGACGAACGCGCCGCCGCCGTTCTCATAGGCGACGTAGGGGAAGCGCCAGATGTTGCCGAGGCCCACGGCGGAGCCGATGGCCGCCAGGATGAAGGCCCACCGGCCGGCGAACTCCTCCCGGGTGCGCTTCGGCGCCGTGGCGGGCGCGGAGACGGTGCTGGACATGCAGGACCTCCGAGGGTCGGGGAAACTCGAGTGTGACGGATGCCACAATAGTCGACGCGGGCCGTTGCCGGACAGTCCGGTCCGGAATGCGGGCGTCAGGCGCGTGGCGCGGCGCCGGCTCAGCCGCCCGGGACGCAGTCCCCCGAGGGGACCGTGGCCGTCATCCCCGGGGCCGCGGCGACGACGGGGGCGATGGTGTCCGCCGTCAGGGCGTAGCCGACGGCGTCCGAGCCCGGGGCCCGGGCGAACACCAGACCGGCCAGGTTCCCGGCCGTGTCCACCACCGGGCCGCCCGAGTAGCCGTGGCGGATGTCCGCCGCGAGGGTGTAGACGTCCACCATGCTCGCGGCACCGGTCAGGACGTCGCCGAGCGGCACCTCGCCGACGGCCTGCACGGTCGCGGGGGTGGAGGCGAACGGGCCGCCGTCGGGATAGCCCAGGACGGAGGCCGACGCGCCGCCCGTCAGCTCGGCGCCGACCGGCATGACGGGCAGGTTCGCGTCGTCGACCGCCAGGACGGCGAGGTCGTGCGCCGTGTCCAGGTGGACGATCCGCGCCGCGTGCACGCCGCGGGCGCGGTCCGTCACGGTGGGGGCGTCCACGCCGAGGACCACGTGCGCGTTCGTGAGCACGCGGTCCGGGGCCACGGCCACGCCCGAGCCGCTCTGCACCTGGTTGCACTGCGCGGCCGTGCCGGTCAGCCGGACGACGGCGGCCGACGCCGAGGAGGCGGCGGGAGTCGAGGGGGCGGCCGTCGACGTCGACGAGGCGGGGGCGGTCGTCGTGGCCGACGGCGCGGCGGCCGTGGACGACGACGCCGCGGCGGCGTCGTCGGGCTCCTCGGGGGTCGCCGAGGCGGACGGGGCGGACGTCGCGGTGTCGGACGGGGAGGAGGCGGCCGAGGGCAGACCCGGCGTCGCGGCCGGGGCCGGGGCGGCGCGGACGCCGTCGTCGGACTCCGGGACGGGGGCGGGCAGCTCGAGCTCCGGCAGCACGTCCAGGTCGGCGACGGCGGAGCGCGAGCGGGCGGCCCAGGCCAGGAGCGAGTCGGGCATCACGGTGTCCAGCGCCGTGATCACCTGCGAGCGGTTCACCTCACGGGTGACCGCGGTGGAGCCGGAGGCCGCGATGGAGAACGCCACGAGCCAGAGGACGAGGGCGCCCGCGAGACCGGCGGCGAGCGCGCCGAGCAGGCGGTCGACGAGTCGCAGGGCCGGCAGGTTCACGCGCAGCCGGATCGCCTCGCCGATGGCGGCGCCCACGTACTGGCCCGCCGCCACGAGCAGGACGAGGGTGGCGATCAGCGCGGCCCACCGCCACTGCGGCGCGGTGACGAACTCCGCCACCTCCGGCAGGGCGTAGAACGCGATCGCGGCACCGCCGACCAGGCCGACGAGGTTGCCCAGCACCACCCACAGGCCGCGACGGTGGCCCTGGACCAGGAGCATCGCCAGCGCGACGATGAGCAGGACGTCCAGCCACGTCAGACCCAGCGGCATGGGCGACCTCCTTCGGATGCGACGGCACCGGCCACGCACGGGGACCGCCCGCGCGCCCGGTGGAGGATCCAGGGTATCGGCCCGCACGGGGGTATGGGGCACAATGGACGCCAGTGAACCGGGCGGCTCCTCCGCCGCGGTGTGAGGAACTGCCCACAGAGAGGACACGCACACATGGATCTCGAGGTTCTGCGGAAGGCTCCGCTGTTCACCAACCTGGACGACGAGGTGTTCGCCATCCTCACCTCGGAGCTGACCGAGGTGGAGCTCTCCCGCGGCGCGTCCGCGTTCCACGAGGGCGACCAGGGCGATCAGCTGTACGTGATCATGTCCGGCAAGATCAAGCTCGGCCGCACCGCTTCGGACGGCCGCGAGAACCTCGTGGCCGTGCTCGGCCCCGGCGAGATCTTCGGCGAGATGGCCCTGTTCAACCCCGCCCCGCGCAACGCCACCGCCACCGCGGTGTCCGCCACGCGCCTGGCCGGTCTGCGCCATGAGAACCTGCGCCGCGCCATCGCCTCGTCGCCGGATGTGTCGGTCCAGCTGCTCCAGGCCCTGGCCCAGCGCCTGTCCAAGACCAACGAGTCCCTGGCGGACCTGGTGTTCTCGGACGTGCCGGGCCGCGTGGCCAAGGCGCTCCTGGACCTCGCGGACCGCTTCGGCCGGCCGGCCGCGGACGGCCTGCTGGTGGCGCACGACCTCACGCAGGAGGAGCTCGCCCAGCTGGTGGGCGCGTCCCGCGAGACCGTGAACAAGGCCCTGGCCGAGTTCGTCCAGCGCGGCTGGATCCGCCTGGAGAACCGCGCCGTGGTCATCCTGGACCTGCAGCGTCTGCGTCAGCGTTCGCGCTGACGCCCCCCGCCCTGCCGTGGAGCGGGCCACCCCGGTCAGTCCCGGGTGGCCCGCTCCACGCGCATCCGGGGGGTGCCGTCGTCGCCGGCCTCGGTGACCAGATGGTATTCCGGCACGGGACCACGCCGGACACAGGGCGTGACGGAGAGCAGGAAGGCGGCGGCCGTCCGGTGCGCCGCGACCCGACGCACGATCACCTGCGTCAGCGGGGTCGCCACCTGGTCGAAGGGTGCCGTGCCCTCCGCCCCGGCGGGTCCGGGCAGCCGCAGCGGGCCGGCGAGCGCGCGACGCGCGGGCACCCACGCCTGAAGTTCGGGACCGGGTTCCTCGGATGCCGGCGCGGACTGCAGCGGTGGGGTCATCGTGGCGAACACGGCCGTGTCGAAGCGTCGGTGGACGTGGGGCGCGGATCGCCAGCGCATGACGGGGCGCAGCAGGTCGGCGCGCACCCCGAGGCCACGCGCGGCCAGCAGATGGGGCAGACTCTCCGAGCCCTCCTCGAGGGAGCTGCGGCCCCCGCCCCAGGTCTCGATGCGCGCCGTGGACACGACGTCCGTGTCGGAGCGACCGGCGAGGAGCACTCCGGCCTCGTCGTGGAGCTCACGGACGGCGGCCACCACGTGCTGCCGCGCACGCCGCCGGTCCGTGGTCCCGAACGTGCGGGCCCACTGGGAGGGCTCGGGCCCGTACCACGGGCAGGAGTCGGCGTCGGACTCGATGAGCGCGCCGCCGGGCAGACCCACGCGGCCGAGCGGGGTGCGTCCCGCGCGGTGACGGAGGAAGACCTCCGGGCCGTCGTCGCCGTCCCGCACGAGCACGACGGACGACCCGGGCCGGGCGGGGCGGACCTGGCGGAAGCGCCGGTCCAGCCACTGGCGGGTGAGGTCCTCCTCCTGCCCCGGGACCGGCAGCAGCAGGCCGGCCGGGTCAGCGGACACGGACGGTGATCTCCACCTCGACGGGAGCGTCCATGGGCAGCACGGCCACGCCGACGGCGGAGCGCGCGTGGCGGCCGGCCTCGCCGAAGATCTCGGCCAGCACGTCCGAGGCGCCGTTCACCACGCCGGGCTGACCGGTGAACGCGGGGTCGGAGGCCACGAAGCCGACGACCTTGACGACCTGGGCGACCCGGTCCAGGTCGCCCACCAGCTCGTGCACCGCGGCCACCGCGTTCACGGCGCATGCCCGCGCGAGCTCCTGGGCGCGTTCGGGGGTGACCTCCGCGCCCACCTTGCCGGTGGCGGGCAGGGCGCCGGCCACGAAGGGGAGCTGGCCGGAGGTCAGCACGAGGTCGCCGTCCCGCAGCGCCGGGACGTAGGAGCCGACCGGCGCCGCGACGGCGGGTCGGTCGATGCCGAGCTCCGCGAGGCGGGCCGCGACGGCGCCGTCGCCCCAGGTGGGGGCCGAGGACTGCTCCGTCACGTTCACGCCGCCTTCGGACGCTTGAGGTAGGCCACGGGGTTGTTCCCCTCGGGGCCCGGGATCACCGTGACGAGCTCCCAGCCGTCCTCGCCCCACTGGTCGAGGATCTGCTTGGTCGCGTGGATGAGGAGGGGGATCGTGGCGTACTCCCACTGCGTCTGCTGAGTCATGGGACCCACCCTAGCCACCGGCGCGGACCCCGGAAGAGGTCCCAGGTGCCCGCGCTACACTCGCGCCCATGGCCTCCCGCACGACCCGCTTCCCCGCGCCCTCGAGCGCCCTCGGCCGCCTCCTCGCCTTCGTGGGCCTCTCGGCGGTGGCCGGCCTGCTCGTGGCGGCCCTCCTGCTGCCCGTCGCGGGCCTGGCCGGTGTCGCCGCCGCGTCGGGCCGGGAGATGCTGGACGAGCTGCCGGACGAGCTGCCCACGGAGCCGGTCTCCGTGCCGTCGCGCATCCTCTCGGAGGACGGTGAGGAGATCGCCGTCTTCTACGAGGAGAACCGCACCCCGGTCCCGCTGGACGAGATCTCGGAGCACATGCAGCACGCGATCGTGGCCATCGAGGACGAGCGCTTCTACGATCACGACGGCGTGGACGCGCGCGGCCTCATCCGCGCTGCCGTGAACAACGCCACCTCCGACTCCACGCAGGGCGCCTCCACCCTCACCCAGCAGTTCGTGAACAACATGCTGGTGAACGTGCAGCAGATCCGCGGCGACTCCCGCCTCACCCTCTCCGGCTCCAAGAACATCGCGGACAAGGTCAAGGAGATCAAGCTCGCCGTCGCCGTCGAGGAGCAGATGTCGAAGGACGAGATCCTCGAGGGCTACCTCAACATCGTGCTGTTCTCCGGCCGCGCCTACGGGGTCGAGGCCGCCTCGCAGTACGTGTTCGGCAAGTCCGCCGCCGACCTGGAGAGCTGGGAGGCCGCCACGCTGGCCGGCATGGTCCAGTCCCCCACCCGGTTCAACCCGGCCCGCAATCCGGAGGAGGCCACGGAGCGGCGCAACCTCGTGCTGAACGCGATGAAGGACAACGGCTACCTCTCCCAGGAGGAGTACGACCACGCCGTCGCCCAGCCGATGGAGGTGGTGATGGAGTCCCGCCCCTCGGGCTGCCTCTACGCCAAGTTCGGCGCCTACTTCTGCGACTACGTGGAGCGGCAGATCCTTGCCGACCCCACGTTCGGCCCGGACGTCCAGTCCCGGCAGGCCCTGCTGGACCGCGGCGGACTCACCATCCGCACGACGATCGACTCGACGCTCCAGAAGGAGACCGAGAAGAACCTGCGCGCCTCCGTGCCCAACAACGAGTCGCTGGGCGCCGGCCACGCGCTCACCTCGGTGGAGGCCGGCACCGGCAACATCCGCACCATGGCCCAGAACACCGAGTACGCCATCCAGGACGAGCTCGGCCACACCTCGCTGAACTTCAACGTGGACAAGCAGTGGGGCGGCGGCCAGGGCTTCCAGGCCGGCTCCACGCTCAAGCCCTTCGTGGCCCTGACCTGGCTGCGCAACGGCAACCGCCTGGTCGACTCCGTGGACGCCTCCCGGAACGTCTACCCCACGGGCACGCGCTTCGCGGCCTCGTGCCGCCCGGGCGGCTACACCACGATCGGCGGCACCTGGCAGTTCAAGAACGTGATCCCCGACATGCTGCGGCAGGTGCGCGTGGACGAGGGCCTCTTCTGGTCCGTGAACACCCCGACCGTCGCCACCGCGTACCAGCTGGACCTGTGCGACATCACGAGCCTCACCACCCAGCTGGGCATCACCCGTGCCCTGGACAGCTCCCCGCTGCAGCCGGACGACCCGTCCTTCCTGCTCGGCAAGGACTCGGTGGCCCCGCTCTCCCTGGCCGGCGCGTACGCCGCCATCGCCGCGAACGGCCTGTACTGCGAGCCGCGCGCCATCCTGGAGGTCACGGACACCGCCGGCAACCAGTACGACGTCGCCGACCCGCAGTGCGACCAGGTCATCGACCCGGACCACGTCCGGGAGCTGATGCCGGTCCTGCGCCACATCGGCGGCTTCAACATCGCCGAGGAGGGCGCCGGCTACGAGTTCGGCGGCAAGACGGGCACGAACGACAACGTGTCCTCCACGTGGTTCGTCGGATTCACCAGCAAGCTGGCCACCGCCGTGTGGACCGGCCGCTACAACAACCTGAAGTCCATGACGGGCGAGACCGTCAATGGCGAGGTCCGCAACCCGTTCTACTCGACCTCCATCAACGGCCCGTCCTGGCTCGAGTACAACCAGTTGGCCAAGGA
Organism: Micrococcus sp. MS-ASIII-49; assembly: GCF_000946635.1. NCBI lineage: Bacteria > Bacillati > Actinomycetota > Actinomycetes > Micrococcales > Micrococcaceae > Micrococcus > Micrococcus sp. MS-ASIII-49. The sequence continues at coordinate 22,072 of NZ_JXSP01000036.1, read as the reverse complement.
GAAGTTCCCGCCGGGTGAACTGCCCGAGTGGGACGGCCCGCAGTCGGAGGACCCGGGCGAGGCCGGCGAGCACCCGGACGGACGCCAGTTCACCATCGACGACCTGGACCGGGGCGGGCCGCAGCCCCAGGCGGTCCCGGGCTTCTGACCGCGATGCGCCCCGCCGCCTCCCCCGCCCGGCGCATGTTCTGCGCCGCAGCGCCTGCCGCCGCCGGGCTGGCCGCGACGGCGGGCCTCGGCCTGGCCTGGGGCCTCGCCGAGGCCGAGGCCCGGACGGTGCGCACGCACCGACTGGCCGTGCTGCCGGCCGGGTCGGCGCCGCTGCGGGTGCTGCACCTCTCGGACATCCACCTGCTGCCCCGGCACCGGGCCAAGCGGGCGTGGCTGCGCGGATTGGATGCACTCGAGCCGGACCTCGTGGTCAACACGGGTGACAACGTGTCCGCCGCGGCGTCGGTGCCGCTCGTGCTCGACGCGCTCGGGCCGCTGCTGGCGCGGCCCGGCGTGTTCGTGCCCGGCTCCAACGACTACTACGCGCCCAAGGCGGCCAACCCCCTCCGGTACTTCGCGGGCCCCTCGCGCATGGACGCGGACCGGCCCCGGCTTCCCTCCGACGTCCTGTTCGGCGCGTTCCGCGCCGCCGGCTGGGCCGACCTGACGAACCGGGGCGCCGCTCTGGCCGTGCCGACCCGCGCCGGGACCACGCTCGAGGTCCTCGCCGCCGGCACCGACGACCCGCACCTCGGTCTGGACGCCTGGGCCGGCTTCCCCGGCTCCGCGCCCGACGGCGGCGCCGGGCGGCCCGGCGACGACGGGCGGTTCCGGCTGGGCGTCACCCACGCCCCGTACCGCCGCGTGCTGGACGCCATGACCGCCGACGGCGCCGACCTGCTGCTCGCGGGCCACACCCACGGCGGGCAGGTGTGCGTGCCGTTCCTCGGCGCGCTCGTCACCAACTGCGACCTGCCCCGCCGACAGGCCTCCGGGGTCTCGACGTGGATGGCCGCGGGGCGGACCGTCCCCCTCGAGGTGTCGGCCGGCCTGGGGACCGCGCCGTCCGCGCCCGTGCGGTTCGCGTGCCGGCCCGAGGCCGTGGTGCTGGACCTGGTCCCGCGGGGCTGAGCCGCCTGTCCCGTCCGGGGCCGCGGGTACAGTGGAGCCCCGTGACCCGCGCCACCTCTCCCGCCGCCTCGTCCCTGCGTGACGCCCTGGGCGGGATCGCACCGTACCTCGAGGGCGTGCGGGCGCGCTGGGTGCTCGGGCTCGCCTCGGCCACGGCGGCGGGCCTCGTGGCCCTGGCCATCCCGCAGGTCATCCACCTGCTCGTGGACACCGTGTTCACGCAGACTGTGCTCGCCGGGCCCTCCTCCCCCGACTCCCGCGCGGACGTGTGGCGGGCCGCCGGCCTGCTCACCGTGCTCGGCCTCGCCGAGGCCGCGTTCATCGGCCTGCGCCGGTACTTCATCCTCCCGCCGGCCGCCGGGGTGGAGAACCGGGCGCGCATCGCCCTGTTCGAACGGCTCCAGCGCCTGCCGGTGGCGTTCCACGACGCGTGGCCCTCGGGGCAGCTGCTCTCCCGGGCCCAGGGCGACCTCTCGCTGCTGCGGCGGTGGATCGCGTTCGGCTCGGTCATGCTCGTGGTGGACGTGGTGACCATCGCCGTCGGCCTCGTCCTGCTGTTCCTGCTGTCCTGGCAGCTGGCCCTGCTCTACCTCGCCGCGGCCGTGCCGATCATGTGGGCGTCGTTCGGGTTCCGCAACGACTTCCGCGCCGCGTCCCGGCTCTCCCAGGACCAGGCCGGGGACCTCGCCACGTCCGTCGAGGAGTCGGTGCACGGCATCCGCGTCCTCAAGGCGTTCGGCCGCGGCGCGCACGCCCTCGACGGCTTCCGCGGGCGCGCCCGCACGCTGCAGGGCACCGAGGTGCACAAGGCCTCGGTGCTGGCCCGGTTCATCGCGCTCATCGTGGCCCTGCCGGAGACCGTGCTGGGCCTGGGCCTCGCCCTGGGCCTGTGGCTCGTGGCGACCGGGGAGCTGACGGTGGGCGCGCTCGCCGCCTACTTCGCCACCGCGGCCGTGCTGGCCGGGCCGGTCGAGTCGGTGGGCCAGCTGATGGGCATGACGCTCTCGGCCCGCACGGCGATCGACCGCCACGTGGACGTCCTCGCCACGCCCGTGGACATCGCCTCGCCCACCGGGGAGGCCGCCGTCGTGCCCCCGGCCACCGGCGCGCTCGCGTTCCGCGGGGTGCGCTTCCGCTGGCCGGACGCGGACCCGGGGCGCGGGGAGCGCGACCTGCTCGACGGCGTCGACCTCGAGCTGGTGCCCGGCGAGACGATGGCCCTGGTCGGCGCGACCGGCGCCGGCAAGTCGACGCTGCTGCAGCTGGTCCCCCGGCTGCTCGACGTCACGGCGGGCTCCGTCTGCGTGGACGGGGTGGACGTGCGCCGGATGCCGCTCGAGGAGCTGCGCCGGCGGGTGTCCGTGGCATTCGAGGACGCCACGCTGTTCTCCGCGACCATCCGGCAGAACGTGCTGCTCGGCGCCCCGGCGGACGTGCTCGCGGACGGCCTCCACTCCCCCGCGGCGGACGCCCTGCTCGACCTCGCGCTCGAGACCGCGCAGGCGGGCTTCGTGGCGGACCTGGCGGACGGCGTCGAGACCGAGATCGGCGAGGAGGGCCTCAGCCTCTCCGGCGGACAGCGCCAGCGGATCGCCCTCGCCCGCGCGATCGCGGCACGCCCGGACGTGCTCGTGCTGGACGACCCCCTCTCCGCCCTCGACGTGCGCACCGAGGAGGCCGTGACCGCGCGCCTGCGCGAGGTCCTCGACGGGACGACCACCCTGATCGTGGCGCACCGTCCCTCCACCGTGGCCCTCGCGGACCGGGTCGCGGTGCTGGCGGACGGGCGGATCGAGGACGTGGGGACGCACCCCGAACTGCTGGCCCGCAGCGCCGTGTACCGGCACATCATCTCGAGCCGACCGGAGGAGCAGGCATGAGCGCCGCCGACGTGAGCCGCGTGCGCGGCGTGGGGGCCGAAGAGGACCTCGACTACACCCGCGCGGAGCGCCGCCACATCCGGCGCCGGTCCTTCCGGCTGCTCGGCGAGCTCGCGCGGCCGGTCCGGGGGACGCTGCTGATCACCGTGGTCTTCGTACTCGTGTCCAACGCGGCGCGGGCGGCCGGGCCGCTGATCATCGCCTGGGCGATCGACGCGGAGCTGCCGCGCGTCGTCGAGGCCGTGCGGGCCGGCGAGTCCGTCTGGCCCATCCTCGTCCCCGTGGGCGGGGCGTACGTGGCGGCGGCCCTCGTCTCCGGCGGCCTCCTGGGGGCGTACATGTGGCTCACCGCGCGGGCGAGCCAGGCCATGCTGCTGAGCCTGCGGCTGCGCGTGTTCCGGCACACGCAGCGGTTGAGTCTGGGGTTCCACGAGCGGTACACGTCCGGGCGCGTGATCTCGCGGCAGACCTCGGACCTGGAGGCGCTGCGGGAGCTGCTGGACCAGGGCGTGTCCTCGCTCGTGTCCGGGCTGATGTTCATGTCGTTCACCGCGGCGTCCATCCTGCTGCTGGACCCGCCGTCGTTCCTCGTGCTGCTGGGTGCGGCCGTGCCGGTGGCGATCGTGACGCGCTGGTACCAGGTGCGGTCCGAGGAGGCGTACCGGCGGTCGCGGGTGTCCTCGGCGCGGTCGATCGTGCACTTCGTGGAGACCATGACCGGCATCCGCGCGGTCCAGGCCTTCCGGCGGGAACGGGACAACGACGCGCGGTACCGCGACTTGGCCACGGCCTACCGGGACGACATGGTGGCCACGCTCAACCTGTTCGGCATCCTGCAGCCGGTGCTCGTGGCGACGGGCAACCTGACGGTGGCGGCGCTGCTCGTGACCGGGGGCCTGCGCGTCCTCGACGGCGACCTCGAGGTGGGGGTGCTCGTGGCGCTCCTGCTGGCCGGACGGCGCGTGTTCCAGCCCATGGAGATGGTGGCGATGTTCTACTCGTCGCTGCAGTCCGCGACGGCGGCGCTCGAGAAGGTCTCCGGCCTGCTCGAGGAGGAGCCCACCGTGGTGGAGGCCGCCGAGCCCACGCCGCTGCCCGGGGCCGACGCTCCGGGGACGGGCGTGGCGTCCGGGCGGGTGGAGTTCCGGGACGCGGTGTTCAGCTACGGACCGGACCGGGTGGTGCTGCCGGAGTTCGACCTCGTGATCCCGGCCGGGCAGACCGTGGCCGTGGTGGGCCAGACGGGTGCGGGCAAGTCGACGCTGGCCAAGCTCATCGCCCGGTTCTACGACGTCTCTGCCGGCTCGCTGACGCTGGACGGGGTGGAGCTGCGCGAGCTCAGCCAGGCGGATCTGCGGCGCAACGTGGTGATGGTGACCCAGGAGGCGTTCCTGTTCTCCGGGTCGATCGCGGAGAACATCGCCCTCGGCCGGCCCGACGCCACCGAGGCCGAGATCCAGGCGGCCGCCCGGGCGGTGGGGGCGCACGACTTCATCCTGGGGCTGCCCGAGGGCTACGCGACCGACGTCGCCAAGCGCGGCGGGCGGCTGAGCGCGGGACAGCGGCAGCTCGTGTCGTTCGCGCGGGCGTTCCTCGCGGACCCCGCCGTGCTGATCCTGGACGAGGCGACGTCGTCGCTGGACCTGCCGAGCGAGCGACTCGTGCAGGCCGGGCTGGAGCGGCTGTTGGGGAACCGGACGGCCCTGATCATCGCCCACCGGCTCAGCACCGTCGAGACCGCCGACCGGGTGCTCGTGATGCACGACGGCCGGATCGTCGAGGACGGCAGCCCCGCCGAGCTGGTGGCGGCCGACGGGCGGTTCGCGGCGCTGCACCGGGCCTGGGAGGACTCGCTCGCCTGACGGGTGGCGCGCCCGACGCGCTTTCGAACGTGAGAGAGGGCCTATCCCACGTTCGAAAGTGCCCATTCGCCCGATTTCACGTTCGAAAGTTCTGCGGGGCGGGGCCGGAGGTGGAGGCCGCCCGCACGGCCCGGTCGTGGCGGACGACGGCGGCCACCACGGTTCGGAAGTCCTCGGCCAGGTCGGCGCCCATCACCGTGATGGACAGGTGGCCGGCCTCCTGCCAGAGACGGTCCCGCCGTGCGTCGCGTCGCTGCTGCTCCGGCGTGCGGTGGTGGCCGCCGTCGTAGTGGAGGGCCACGCGGGACCGTTCGACCACCATGTCCGCGTCGGTCCGCTCCCCTGCCGGTGAGACCAGCTGCGCCTGGAGGCGCGGCTCGGGGAGCCCGGCGTCGAGGAGCGCCAGCCGCAGCCGCGTCTCCGGAGGCGAGTCCGCCCCCACCCGGATCAGCGCCAGCGCAGCCCGGGCCACCCGCACGCCCTTGAACCGGCCCGCCCGCTCCAGCGCCGCGGAGAGCCGCGACGCCGTCGTGCGCGGCGGGAGTCGGGTCCCGTCGGCCCACGGACGGTTCACCAGCGCGTCCCCCGCGACGACGGCGTCCGCCACCTGATCCGGCCGCAGCAGGGAGCAGAGGTCCACCCACGTCCGCTCGAGCGAGGTGACCGGGACCCCGTGCACCTCCACGCGGTCCTCGGCCGGCACCGTGCGTCCGTGGCAGGCGACGCCCGCGCGCCCTGTCCGACCCGTGCGGTGCGGCCGGCTCACGTGCACCCGCATGTCCTCCTCGGCCCACCACGGCAGGATGAGCCCGTGCAGCCGCGCCGCCGTCAGATGCGAGGTGACCCCACGGGTCAGAGCCACCACGACGGCGGCCTCCTCCGGCGGCAGGGCCGCCACGGGGCGGGGGTATCCGAGCGCGCCCCACGACCCCGGCACGTCGACGACCGCGCGGTGTGCCCCGTGGGTGACCTGGCGCAGGTCGAGGCTGCGCAGCCGGTCGGAGGAGAGGCGGTCCAGGGCTTCGCGCCGGGTGAAGACGCGGCCGGCGAGGGCCGGCGGAAGGGGTGCGGGGCGGCGGGGCATGCGGCCAGGATGCGGGCGCCGTCGTCGTGGGCGGGCGTCCGGCCCCCTCCTGTGCGGGGCCGAACACCTGTGCAGGACCCGCCCCACCCCGCCCCACCCCGGACTTTCGAACGTGAAATCGGGCGAATGGGGACTTTCGAACGTGACAGAGGGCCTATCCCACGTTCGAAAGTCCGGGTCAGGCGTCGAAGGGGCGGCCCGTCAGGCGCTCGTACGCCTCCACGTAGCGGTCGCGGGTCTTGGCCACGACGTCGGCGGGCAGCGCCGGCGGGGCCTCCCCGCTGGTCTTGTCCCAGCCGGAGTCGGGGCCCGTGAGCCAGTCACGGACGAACTGCTTGTCGAAGCTCGCCTGGGGGCGGCCGGGCTCATAGTCCTCGGCGTCCCAGAACCGGGAGGAGTCCGGGGTGAGGACCTCGTCGCCCAGCACCACCTGGCCGGTGGCCGGGTCCACACCGAACTCGACCTTCGTGTCCGCCAGGATGATGCCGGCCTCGCGGGCGATCGCCTCGGCGCGGGCGTACAGGTCCAGGGTGAGGAACCGCAGGCGCTCGGCGGCCTCGGTGCCTACGCGCTCGACCATCTGCTCGAACGTGATGTTCTCGTCGTGCTCGCCGACCTCGGCCTTCGCGGACGGCGTGAAGATCGGCGGGTCGACCCGCGAGCCGTCCACGAGCCCGGCGGGCAGCGGCAGGCCGGCCACCGTGCCCGACGCGCGGTACTCGGCCAGGCCGGAGCCGGTCAGGTAGCCGCGGGCGATGCACTCCACGGGGAACATGTCCAGGCGCTTGACGATCATCGCCCGCCCGGCCACGGCCGCGGGCACGTCCGTGCTCACCACGTGGTGCTCGACCGGCTCGGCGTGGGCCCCGTTGTAGCCCTCGGCCAGCTTCTCGAACCACCACAGGGTCAGCCGGGTGAGGATGGCGCCCTTGTCCGGGATCGGCGGCTCCAGCACGTGGTCGTAGGCGCTGATCCGGTCGGAGGCCACCACGAGCAGCGTCGCGGACCGTCCCGGCTCGGCGTCGGCGGGCTCGTACAGGTCCCGCACCTTGCCCGAGTAGACGTGCCGCCAGCCCGGCAGCTCGAGGGCCTCGGCCCCCGTGAACCCCACGCGCTCCCCGCTCACTTCGCTCCCTCCGTCCCCGGCACGGTGATCTCGCCGCGCTCGGCCTTGAGTCCGATGTCCGTGCGCCACTGGGCGCCGTCGAACCGGATGCGCTCGACGCCCGCGTAGGCGCGCTCGCGCGCCTGGGCCAGGTCCGCCCCGCGCCCGACGACGGCCAGCACCCGGCCGCCCGCCGTCACCACGTCCTCACCGGACACCGCGGTGCCCGCGTGGATCACGTGCACGCCCTCGAGGCCGGCCGCGTCGGCCAGCCCGGTGATCACGTCGCCCTTCGAGGAGGAGGCCGGGTAGCCGGCCGAGGCCATGACCACGTCCACGGCGACGTCGTCGCTCCACTCGAGTCGACGGTCCGCGCCGAGCCGGCCGGCCGCGGCGTCGGCGAGCAGCCCGCCCAGGGGCGTCTCGAGGCGGGCGAGCACGGCCTGGGTCTCGGGGTCGCCGAAGCGCACGTTGAACTCGATGACCTCCACGCCCTCGGCGGTCACGGCCAGGCCGCAGAACAGCACGCCCGTGAACGGGGTGCCGCGGCGGGCCATTTCGGCGAGCACGGGGCGGGCCACGCGGTCCATGACCTCGTCCGTGAAGCCCTCGGGCAGCCACGGCAGCGGCGTGTACGCGCCCATGCCGCCGGTGTTGGGGCCGGCGTCGCCGTCGTGGATGCGCTTGAAGTCCTGGGCGGGGGTGAGGGCGACGGCGGCCTCGCCGTCGCAGATCACGAAGAGGGAGACCTCGGGGCCGTCCAGGAAGTCCTCGATCACCACGGTGCCGCCGGCGGCGAAGCAGGCCTCGGCGTGGGCGAGGGCCTCGGCGCGGTCGGAGGTGACCACGACGCCCTTGCCCGCGGCCAGACCGTCGTCCTTGACGACGTGCGGGGCGCCGAACTCGTCGAGGGCGGCGGCGGCCTCCGCGGCGGTGGTGCACACGCGGGAGCCGGCGGTGGGCACGCCCGCGGCGGCCATGACCTCCTTGGCGAAGGCCTTGGACGCCTCGAGCTGCGCGGCGGCCTGCGAGGGGCCGAACACGGCGAACCCGGCCTCGCGCAGGGCGTCGGAGACGCCGGCGGCCAGCGGGGCCTCGGGTCCGACGACGACGAGGTCGGCCCCCAGCTCGCGCGCGAGCTCCACGACGGCGGCCGGGTTGGTGGCCTCGACGGCGTGGAGGGTGGCGAGGTCGGCCATGCCGGCGTTGCCGGGCGCCGCGTGGAGGGCGCTGACCTGCGGATCACGGGAGAGGGCGGTGAGCAGCGCGTGTTCGCGGCCGCCGTTGCCGAGCACAAGGGTCTTCACGAGCCTCAAGCCTACGCGGTGGCCCTGGCCCGGCCCGGCCCGTGGCCCCTACGGTGGAGCGCATGACGATGCCTCCCCTCCACCACGGTCAGCCCGGCGACGACGGTGACCCCCGTGACCCCCGCCATCGGCCCGGTGCGGGACTGGGCCCCGGGCTGCGCACGGTCTGGACGTTCGTCGGCGTGATGTTCACGTGCGCCCTGATCGTCTTCTGGACGCTGCGGGGGTTCGGCGTCCAGCGCGGCGACCTCAGCCTGCCCGCCGCGCTCGGCGTGCTGGCGCTGGCCGCCGTCGCCGCGGCGGTGATCACCCGGTACGTGCGGCGCCGCTGAGCGGGGCCGGGCCCTCGAACGCCGGCCGCCCCGGCCTGCCCGTCAGCGGATGATGCGCCGTCGCCGGGCCTCGTCGACGGCGCGGGTGCGGTTGTCCACGCCGAGCTTCTGGAAGATGTGCACCAGGTGCGTCTTCACGGTGGCCTCGGAGATGAACAGCTCCTTCGCGGCCATCTTGTTCGTGGCGCCCCGCGCGATCAGCTCGAGCAGCTCGATCTCCCGCTCGGACAGCACCTCGGAGCCGCCGGACATGCGCCCCATCAGCGTGGCCGCGACCTGCGGGGCCAGGGCCTTGCGCCCCGCCGCCGCCTGCCGCACCGCCGAGGCGATCTCCTCGCTCGGGGCGTCCTTGAGCAGGTAGCCGGCGGCGCCCGCGTTCACGGCCGCGAGGATGTCCGCTTCCGTGTCGAAGGTCGTCAGGATCAGCACCTGCACCCCCGGCCACCGCTCCCGCACGGCGCGGGTGGCGGTCACGCCGTCCATGCCCGCGCCCATCTGCAGGTCCATCAGCACGACGTCCACCGTGGGCTCTCCCGCCTCCAGGACGCCGATCGCCTCCGCCCCGTCGGCGGCCTCGGCCACCACGGTCAGGTCCGGGTGCGCCTCGACGACGGCCCGCACCCCCGCCCGCACCACGGGGTGGTCGTCCACCAGCATCACGCGCACGCTCATGCGGTCTCCTCACTCTCGGTCTCCTCGGGATCCGCGCCCCGGCCGGCCCCGGCGGCGGCCAGTGGCACCCGCAGCGCCACCACGGTGCCCTCGCCGGGGGCGGACTCGACGGTGGCCTCGCCGCCCACCGCCGCGAGGCGCTCGCGCACGCTCGCCAGTCCCACGCCGGTCCCCGCCCCCGGGTCGGCACCGGAGGCTCCGGCCCGGGCGCGGGCCACGACGACGGCCGGGTCGAACCCCGCGCCGTCGTCGGCCACGTCCACCGTGAGCTCGTCGCCGAGGTAGCCCAGCGTGACGCGGGCGCGCCGGGCGCCCGCGTGGGCGCCGACGTTCGCCAGGGACGCCTGCACGGCCCGCAGCACGGCGGTCTCCACGGCCTCGGCGACCGCGACCGGCTCCCCCACGACCTCGACGTCCGCGGCCACGGGCGTCCCGGCGGCGGCCTGCCGGTCGGCGAACCCGGCGACCGCGCGCTCGAGCGCCTCGACGAGGGACGGCGCCCCGGTGCCGCGCAGGTCGCGGACGAAGCGGCGGGACTCGGCGAGGTTCTCGACGGCCGTGGCGCGCACGGTCTCCATGCGCTGCCGGGCCAGGGCGGGGTCGGCGGCGTCGAGCGCGTCCTGGGCCGCGCGCGAGACCAGCACGATCGAGGCCAGCCCCTGGGTGAGGGTGTCGTGGATCTCGCGGGCGAGCCGCTCCCGCTCGGCGCTCACCCCCGCCCGGTGCTCCGTGCGCGCGAGCTCCGCCTGCGCGGCGCGCAGCTGCTCGGCCACGGCACGCTGGCGTTCGGACTCGGCGTGCAGGGCGCGGTACGCCTCGGAGAGCACCACGGCCACGGCGGCGCCCACCAGCGGGCCGATCACGGCCGGCACCCGCACGCCGCCGGCGCCCGACGCCATCCCGGCCACCACGACGACGGCCATCGCCACGACCATCACGGGCCCGACCACGTGGCGCACCCACGCCTGCCGGGTCACCCGGCCGACCACGTGCAGGACGACGAAGAAGAGGGGGAAGGCGACCCACGCGAAGTCGCCGTGGTGGGCCACGAGCAGGCCCCACAGCAGCAGCACCAGGGCCAGCCAGGCGACCGCCGGACCGCGCCCGACGTCGTCGCCCCGGGCCCACCGGCGCCGCTCCAGCACGGTCCCGGCCAGGTAGACGCCCGCCAGCGCGGCGGTCAGCAGCACCAGGGTGGTGGCCGGGAACGGACCGGACGCCTCCGGGGACCGGTCCGCGAGCGCGCGCGCCAGCCCCACGGTGAGCAGCGCGGCGAACGTGACGTGCAGGGCCACGCGCAGGCCGGCGAGCACGGCGGTGGTGCCGGTCTCGGTGGCCGCCGGGGGCACGGCGGCGCGGGGGGCGACGGACATGGCTCCACCCTAGGGCGCGCCCCAGACGCGACAACGGCCCGCGGCCCCGGGGCCGCGCCGCTGCGCCGCCGGGATCAACCATTCGGTTGACCGGGTCCAGCCGCCGCGGGCGATGTGCCGACCCCTCCCCGCGCGAGACCGTGGAGGCAACCTCAGGACAGACCTCTTCCAGGAAAGGACGCGCCCCGTGTTCCTCGCACTCCGCGACCTCCGCTTCGCCACCGGACGGTTCGCCCTCATGGGTTCCGTGGTGGCCCTCATCAGCCTGCTGCTCGTCATGCTCTCCGGCCTCACGGCCGGCCTGGGCGGGCAGAACACCGCCGCGATCGACCGCCTCGGCGAGCAGGGCGTGCAGCGTCTGGTCTTCGGCGGCGCGGCGGGCCAGGAGCCCACCGCGTCGTTCACCCAGTCCGAGTTCACCGTGGCCCAGCGCGACGCGTGGGCGGCCACGGACGGCGTGGCCTCCGTCGAGCCGCTCGGGGTGAGCCAGGGTCGGGCCGTCGGGCTCGAGCACCCCGTGGACACGGACCCGCAGCGCCGCGCGGACGTGTCCGGCGAGCCCACCACCGGCGTGGCCACCACCGCGTTCATCGGCCTCACCCCGGGCGGCTCCGACGCGCCGGCCGGCGTCGAGCCCGGGCAGATCGTGCTCAGCCAGGACGTGGCCGACTCCCTCCACGCCCAGGCGGGTGACGCCGTCGCGGTCTCCGGCTTCGTGTACACCGTGGCCGACGTGGTGTCGACCGAGTACTACTCCCACTCCCCCGTGACGTGGCTGGCGCTCGAGGACTGGAACGCCATCTCGCACACCGCCGACGACGCGGTGCTCGGCACCGCCGGCCTCGTGCGCTTCGACGCCGGCGCCGACGTCGACGCCGTGGCCGACGCCGGCGACGACGCCGCGGGCACCGTCGCCGAGACCGTGAAGGGCTCCTACGCCGCCCTGCCCAGCTACCGGTCGGAGAACGGCTCCCTGATGACCATGCAGGGCTTCCTGTACGGCATCTCGGCGCTCGTGGTGATCGCGTTCCTGTCCATCTGGACGGTGCAGCGCACCCGCGACATCGCGGTGCTCAAGGCCCTCGGCGGCTCGAACGGCTGGGTGCTGAAGGACTCGCTCGCGCAGGCCGCGTTCGTGCTCGTCGGCGGCGTGGCCGTGGGCACCGGGCTGGCCGCCGCGATCGGCGCGTTCGCGGGGCGGGCCGTCCCGTTCGAGCTCTCGTGGGCCACCACCGCGGTGCCCGCCGCCGGGGTCCTCGTGCTCGGCATGCTCGCCGCCGTCGTCGCGGTCTTCCGCGTCACCCGGATCGACCCGCTGGTCGCCCTCGGCGGCAACTGACCGCCTCTGACGACGGCGCCGCCCGGCGCCGTCGTCCCCCTCGGCTCCGCCTCGCCCCCGCTTGGAGAAAGGACCTCCCCATGACCGCCCTCACCGCCCCGCAGGCCGACCTCGACACCCTCCGCACCCCGGCCGCCGCGGCCGCCCACCGCGTCGCCGCCGAGCGCCCCGCCGCCGCGGCCGACGCCACCCCCGCGCTGTCCGTGCGCGACCTCGTCCTGGAGTACCCGGACGGCGAGCGCGGCGTGCTGCGTGCCCTGGACGAGGTCAGCCTGGACCTGCTCCCCGGCACGTTCACCGCGATGGTCGGCCCGTCCGGCTCGGGCAAGTCCTCCCTGCTGGCGGTGGCCGCGGGCCTCGTGACGCCCACCTCCGGCAGCGTGTCCGTGGCCGGCCGCGAGATGGCCGGGCTGTCCCGGAAGGAGCGCACCGCGCTGCGCGGCCAGGAGATCGGCATGATCTTCCAGCAGCCCAACCTCATCCCGTCCCTCACCGCCGCCGAGCAGCTCGAGCTGACCGTGCACCTGGACCGCGACGCCACCCGCGCGGACCGCAAAGCTGCCAGGGCGCGGGCCCTGGAACTGCTCGAGCGAGTGGACCTGGCCGACCAGGCCCGCAAGCGCCCGCACCAGCTCTCGGGCGGCCAGCGGCAGCGCGTGAACATCGTGCGCGCGCTCATGGCCTCCCCGACGCTGCTGCTCGTGGACGAGCCCACCTCCGCGCTGGACCGCGAGCGCTCGGCCGCCGTCGTGGACCTGCTGGGCACGCTGACCCGCGAGGAGCAGGTGGCGACGCTCATGGTCACGCACGACCACGAGTTCCTCTCCGCCACGGACCGCACCCTGACCATGGTGGACGGGCGGCTCTCCGCGGAGTGAGCCGGTGACGTCGCCGGACCCGGCCCGGCCCACCGGCCCCGGACGCCCGGCGCGTCCGGGGCCCTCGCTACCCTGGACCGCATGACCCACGCCACCGTCGCCCCCGCGGGCGAGACCTTCGCCCTGTCCGACGCCGTCGAGCTCGTGGAGACCGTCCGCAACGGCTTCGTCGAGTCCCGCACGGCGGGCGCCGCCGTCGTGACCGGCCCCGACGGGCGGGTGCTGGCCGGGCTCGGCCCCGCAGACGCGCTGATCTACCCGCGCTCCACGCTGAAGCCGTTCCAGGCCGTCGCGTCGCTGCGCCACGGGGCGGCGCTGGCAGGTGAGGCCCTGTCCATCGCGTGCGGCTCGCACCGGGGCACGCTCCGGCACCAGGCGCTGGCCGAGCGCATGCTCGCGGACGCCGGCCTCGACGCGTCCGCCCTGCGGTGTCCGCCGGCCTGGCCCGCGGACACCTCCGAGGTCGTGGCCCAGGTCCGCCGCGACGGCGAGGCCGCCGCCGCGACCCCGCTGGCCTTCAACTGCTCCGGCAAGCACGCCGGCTTCCTCGCGGCCTGCGCGGCATCCGGGCACGACGTCGCCACGTACCTCGACCCGGCGCACCCCCTGCAGCGCGAGGTGGACGCGGTGATCGCCGAATACTGCGGCGAGCCGGTGGCCCACACCGGTGTGGACGGCTGCGGCGCCCCCGCCGCCGTCATCTCGCTGGCGGGCCTGGCCCGCGGCATCGGGCGGGTCGCCGCGGCACCCGGCCGCGCCGACGCGGACCCGCACGCGGCCGCCGTCGCCACCGCGATGCTCGAGCACCCGTGGGCCGTCCACGGGGAGACGAGCTCCAACACCGTGGTGATGCGCGAGCTCGGCCTGCTCGCCAAGGCGGGCGCGGACGGCGTCCTCGTCATGGCCGCGCCGGACGGCACGGCCGTGGCCGTCAAGGCGCTCGACGGCGGCAGGCGGGCCGGCGACCTGGTCGCGCTCGCGCTGCTGGCCCGGTTCGCCCCGGACCACGTGGACCGGGCGACGCTGCCGGGCGTGCTGGCCGCCGTCGTGCCCCCGGTGCTCGGCCGGGGTGAGCCGGTCGGTGAGATCCGCCTGGCCGCGCCGGTGCGGGACCTCGTGGGGGACGTCCTGCCGGCCTTCGAGGCGCGGGCGTGACCACCGGCTCCGTGCCCCGCCGCCGGGTGCCTGTCGTCGAGGGCCACGCGGCGCTGCTGGCGTGGGCACGCGCCCACGAGGAGGACCCCGCGGCGGCCGCCGCGCTGCCGCGCCCCACGCGGGCCATGGCGGTGCGCTTCGCGCTCGAGGAGCTGGCGACCCGCGTGCCCGGGAACTCGGTGGAGGTGCGCGTGCCGCCCTTCGGCGTCGCCCAGTGCCTCCCCGGGCCCCGGCACACCCGCGGCACCCCGCCCAACGTGGTGGAGATGGACGCCGTGACATGGCTGTCCCTGGCCACGGGGCTGACGACCTGGGAGGACGCGACGGCGGCCGGCGGCGTGCGCGCCTCGGGCGTGCGGGCCGACCTCGGCGCGCACCTGCCGCTCGTGCGGCCGTGAGCGAGGGGTGTCCGGCAGTCCTCTCGGCGGCACCGACCGTTCGAACGTCGGCACCGTTCCTCGTCGCGGGATGCAGCTCTGCCGATCCCGCCCCGGACACCGCGGCGAAGGCACAGCTCGCCCGTGCCTGCGGGCAGGTCGTGCTCCCGCTGGAGGAGTATCAGGCCGCGGTCGACGAGCTCAACGTCACGCAACGCGCCGGCCAGAGCGTGCTCCGGGAGTGCCGCCACCGCCGCGGGCACGCGCGACTGGCCCCAGCGGCCGACTCGATAGACTGGCGCGCATGACCTCCGCCCCCGAGCCGACCCCCGATCAGCGCGCCTACACCGTCCGTCGCGCCCCGCGGCTGACCGCGGTGCTCGCGGTGGCGCTCGCGCTCGGCCTGCTGATCGCACTCGTGATTACCACCGCGGTCCACGCCTCCCCCACCCCGCCCGCGGACCCGTACTCCGGCATCCCGCTCTCCTTCTCGGAGACGTTCGGCTTCGCATCGCTGCTGAGCATGCTCGGCACGAGCGTGCTCGGGCTGCTCGTGTGGCTGCTGCTGGACCGCCGCTCCCGGTCGACCGCGCGCACCGTGGTCCTCGAGCGCACCGACGACCCGGCCGTGGCGGACGTCCGCCTGGACCGTGTGGACGCGGGTGCCCCGCCCGCCCGCACCACCCCCACCGAAAGGACCCCCGAGCAGTGATCGCACCGCGCACCCGACGAGGCGACGGCCGCCTGACCGCCGCCCTCGACCCCCAGGACCAGGGGCCGCAGGACGAATGCGGCGTGTTCGGCGTGTGGGCGCCGGGCGAGGAGGTCGCGAAACTGGCCTACTACGGCCTGTACGCCCTCCAGCACCGCGGCCAGGAGTCCGCGGGCATCGCCGTCTCGGACGGCGGGCGCATCGCCGTCTACAAGGACATCGGCCTGGTCTCCCAGGTGTTCGACGAGGCCACGCTGACCGCACTGAGCGGCCACATCGCCGTTGGCCACTGCCGCTACTCCACCACCGGCGTGAACAAGTGGGCCAACGCCCAGCCCACCCTGGGCGCCACCGCCGACGACGGCACGGTCGCCCTGGCGCACAACGGCAACCTCGTGAACTCCGCGGAGCTGCTGCGCATGGTGCACGCCGCGGACGGCCGCCACACCCACGGTGAGATGAAGCAGGGCAACACCACGGACACCGCCCTGGTCACGGCCCTGCTGCACGGCGCCCCCGGGGACCGCCTCGAGGAGACCGCCCTCGAGCTGCTGCCGAAGATCCGCGGCGCCTACTGCTTCGTGTTCATGGACGAGCACACCCTCTACGCCGCCCGCGACCCGCAGGGCGTGCGCCCGCTCGTGCTCGGCCGCCTCGAGCGGGGCTGGGTGGTGGCCTCCGAGCAGTCGGCCCTCGCCACCGTCGGCGCCTCGTTCATCCGGGAGGTCGAGCCCGGCGAGATGATCGCGATCGACGAGGAGGGCATCCGCTCCACCCGCTTCGCCGAGTCCAAGCCGGCCGGCTGCGTGTTCGAGTACGTGTACCTCGCCCGGCCGGACGCCACGATCGCCGGGCGCTCCGTGTACGAGTCCCGCGTGGAGATGGGCCGCCGCCTCGCGCTCGAGCAGCCGGTCGACGCCGACGTCGTGATCCCCGTGCCCGAGTCCGGCACGCCCGCCGCCGTGGGCTACGCGGACGCCTCGGGCCTGCCGTTCCGCCAGGGCTTCGTGAAGAACGCGTACGTGGGCCGCACCTTCATCCAGCCGTCCCAGACGCTGCGCCAGCTCGGCATCCGCCTCAAGCTCAACGTCCAGTCCACCGTGGTGGCCGGCAAGCGCGTCGTGGTGGTGGACGACTCGATCGTGCGGGGCAACACCCAGCGCGCCGTCGTGCGGATGCTCAAGGAGGCCGGCGCCGCCGAGGTGCACGTGAAGATCTCCTCCCCGCCCGTGAAGTGGCCCTGCTTCTACGGCATCGACTTCGCCACCCGCGCCGAGCTCATCGCCAACGGCGCCGCGGTGGACCAGATCGCCGCATCCATCGGCGCCGACTCGCTGGTCTACATCAGCGAGGAGGGCATGATCGAGGCCACCGGGCAGCCGCGCGAGCGCCTGTGCACCGCCTGCTTCACCGGTGACTACCCGATCCCGCTGGCCGACGAGGGCGAGCGCGGCAAGGGCCTGCTGGAGCCGGTCGCCGTGTCGCCCGCGTCCACCGTGGTGCTGGACGTGGACGGCGAGACCACCACCGTGACCGCCACGGGCTGCGAGCCCGGCCCGGACGCCGACGACGAGAAGCTGCTCACCGAGACGGACAGGACCCCGCTGTGACCCCGAACCAGACCCCCTCCTCCGCCGCCCCGATCACCTACGCCTCGGCCGGCGTCGACGTGGAGGCCGGCGACCGCGCCGTCGAGCTGATGAAGGACGCCGTGAAGGCCACCCACACCCCCGAGGTCATGGGCGGCATCGGCGGCTTCGCCGGCATGTGGGACGCCTCCGCGCTGCTGCAGTACCGCAAGCCGCTGCTCACCACGTCCACGGACGGTGTCGGCACCAAGGTGGCGATCGCGCAGGCGATGGACAAGCACGACACCATCGGCCAGGACCTCGTGGGCATGGTCGTGGACGACATCGTGGTGGTCGGCGCCCAGCCCCTGTTCATGACCGACTACATCGCATGCGGCAGGGTCGTGCCCGAGCGCATCGCGGACATCGTGCGCGGCGTGGCCGAGGGCTGCCGCCTGGCCGACACTGCGCTCGTGGGCGGCGAGACCGCCGAGCACCCGGGCCTGCTGGCCGCGGAAGAGTACGACGTGGCGGGCGCGGCCACCGGCGTGGTCGAGGCGGACATGGTCCTGGGCGCGGAGCGGGTGCAGTCCGGCGACGTCGTGATCGGCATGGCCTCCTCCGGCATCCACTCGAACGGCTACTCGCTCGTGCGCCGCGTGGTGAACGCCGCGGGCTGGTCCCTGGACCGCGAGGTCACCGAGCTCGGCTGCACCCTCGGCGAGGAGCTGCTCGTGCCGACCCGCATCTACTCCCGCGCCTGCCTCGACCTGGTGCAGCGCCTCAACGGCCACGACGGCGGCTCGGACCTGCCGGTGCGCGCGTTCAGCCACGTGACCGGCGGCGGCCTGGCCGCGAACCTGGCGCGCGTGCTCCCGCAGGGCCTCATGGCGACCGTCGAGCGCGACACCTGGTCCCTGCCGCCCGTGTTCCGCCTGGTGGGCGAGCTCGGCCGCGTTCCGCAGTCCGACCTCGAGCGCACCCTCAACCTCGGCGTGGGCATGGTGGCCGTGGTGGACCCGGAGGTGGCCGCGACGTCGATCTCCGTGCTCGTGGACGCCGGCATCGACGCGTGGGAGATGGGCACCATCGGCGCCCTCACCGACGACGCGGCGGCCGCAGGCCTGGACTTCGTGCAGGGCGCCAAGGGCGTCGACGGCGGCGCCGTGCTGATGCGCGGCCAGTACGCCGCCTGACCCCCCGGGGGCGTTTTCGTTCGGGAAACGGCGGCCTCCGGGGTGTTTTCGTTCGGGAAACGGCGGTTCACGACGCGAACACCCGCCCGCCGAGCCGGGCCCGGTGCGTCTGCACCTCGGCGACGACGCGCCGGAAGTCGTCCCGTGCGTCGTCCACCGTGGCCCAGATCTGCGTCCAGCCCGCGCGCGCCCAGCCCTCGTCTCGCCACGCGTCCACGGCGACCTGTGCCGGGTCGAGGTGGTGACCGCCGTCGTAGTGGACCACCATGCGCCACTGCCGCCACCCCAGATCCGCGTCCGGCGACCGCGCCCGGCCCGGGTGCAGCACCAGCTGGAGCTCCGGCTCGGGCAGGCCGGCGTGGAGCAGGGCCAGTCGCAGGGCTGTCTCCTGTGGGGAGTCCGCGCCCACCCGCACCAGCTGGAGGGCGGCACGGGCGGTGCGCACTCCCTAGAACCGCCCGGCACGCAGGAGCGCGGACCGCAGGGCCGCCGTCGTGGTCCGTGGTGAGCGGCGCCCCTCCGGCGACCACGGCCGGTGGACGAGAGCGTCCCCGGCCGCCACGACGGGCACGAGCATGCCTGGACGGAGCAGTGCGGCCAGATCCGCCCAGGATCGCTCCAGGCTCGTCAGGCGGATCCCGTGGAGGACGGTCACATCCGCGGCCGGGACGAGGCGGGCATGCGAGGTGATCTCTGGGCGGACGCTCGCCCCGCGCGGGTGTGGCCGGGACACGTGCACCGTGCCGTCCTCCGCCAGGAACGGCGGCAGCGGCACGCGGTGCAGGAGCAGCGCCGTGAGGTGGGAGGCCACTCCCCCGCTCGCCTCCACGACCGCGGCCATCTCCTCCGGCGCGAAGGGAGCGGGCGCCTCGGCGTAGCCGAGATCCGCCCACGAGCCGAGGTGGTCAGTCCGGAGCCGATGGACCCCATGCGTCACGCGCCGCACGTCACCGCCGCGGACCAGTCGCTCCGAGACCCCGGCCGCGCGCAGGTCGCCACGGGTGAACGGCCGGCCGGTCTCGACGATGTCCGGCAGGGGCAGGGAAGACGTGGCCATGCCCGTGACGATGGCTCAACCCGGCCTATCCCGCCCGCTCAGGAGCACCCACCGTGGACGACGACGTCGGCGGCGCCACCTGTGCAGGAGTCGTGCGTGGCCCCGGGCCACCCGGTGTCCACACCCCCGGCGCCCGCCGTTTCCCGCACGAAAACGTGGGTGGGGGTCAGAGGCGGGCGTCGAGCCAGGCCAGCGCGTCGGCGACCGGGGCGCGCCAGCGCCAGCGGGCCTTGGCGTCGGCGCGGGTGGGGCCGAGGTTGATCAGCCCCGTCTCATGCCCGGCCCGCTCGGCCCGCAGCACGAACCGGTAGCCGCTCATCACGGCCAGCGAGGTGCCGACGGCGAGCACCGTGCCGCCGTCGTCGGCCATCGCCTCCGCGGCCGCGCGCCGCGCCGCGGGCACGGACTCGCCGAAGTACACGACGTCCGGCTTGAGCTTCACGGAGCCGCACACCCGGCAGCCGACCATCGTGAACTCCTCCACCCAGTGCTGGTCGAGGGAGACGTCCCCGTCGGGGTTCACGGCGTCCGGGTCGATCGCCACGCGCTCGAGGTAGCCCGGATTGGCGGCCTCGAGCCGCAGGTCCAGGTCACGGCGGGACTCGGTGGCCCCGCAGTTCAGGCAGGCCACGCGCGCCAGGTCCCCGTGGAGCTCGATCAGCCGGTCCTCCGGCATCCCCGCCGCGCGTCCGGCCTCGGCGTGCAGCCCGTCCACGTTCTGGGTCAGGACGCCGGCGATCCGCCCCTCGGCCGCCCAGCGCGCGAGGATGCGGTGCGCCTCGTTCGGGCGGGCCTGGTCCATGCGGCGCCAGCCCACGAACGAGCGCGCCCAGTAGCGGTGGCGGGCGGCCGGGTCGTCCCGGAACTCCTGGTACGTCATCGGCCGGTGGCGGTGCAGGGACCCGTTCGGCCCCCGGTAGTCCGGGATGCCGGAGTCCGTGGACACGCCGGCCCCGGTGATCACGAGCGGGCGGGACTCCTCCATCAGACGCAGCAGACCCCGAGACGCCGTCTCGGGGTCCTGCAGCGGTGCTGTCTCATCCACCACCCTGGCGATCGACCGCAGGGCGGCCTGATGCCCGTCCAGGGCCGGATGCCGTGCGGGCGTCATCGCGCCCGCGCGTCGTCGTCCTCGTCCTCCGCGTAGAGGTCCGCGTACGGATCCTCGTACTCGGGCTCCTGGTCCTGCTCCGGGCCGCGCGTGCGTCCGCCCGTGAGCTCTCGCTCCAGTGCCGAGAGGTCTGTTCCGGGAGAGAAGTACTTCATCTCCCGTGCCTGCTTCGTGGCCTTCGCCTTCTGACGGCCGCGCCCCATGAGCGTGACCCCCTTCGCATCTCTCGCCGCCTCGGATCTGTGGCGCACAGGGGCCCGCCGAGGTCTTCACTGGTCAATATGGTTCGTGCGGACAAGGATACATGACCCGCCGGACGGCCTGTGGACGACGACGACCGGCCCGGTCCGGCGGGGCGTGCAGTGGCGCCGGGTGCGGCGCGGGCGGCCGCGGCACGGGCGGCATCCGGCTGGACGGGCGTGACACACACCCTGTACGGACGCTGGACGAGCGGCTAGGTTGCGTACGTCACATCCGCCCCGACGATGAGGATGCCCATGCGCCGCACCCCCACCCTGCTGGCCGCCGCCACCCTGGCCGCCACGCTCGCCGCCGCCCCCGTCTCGATCGCCGCCCCGGCCGCCCCGGCGCAGGCCACCGCAGCCACCGCGCAGACCGCCGACCGGGGCCTGGGCCCCGGCCAGAACCGTGCCGGCGGCAACCCGAACTCACCGGAGAAGCTGGTCCGATCCATCTCCTCGGACCACCTCCGCCAGGACATCGAGGCGTTCGCGGCCATCGCGGACGAGCACGGCAACCGCGCCGCGGGCACGCCGGGCTTCCAGGCCTCGCTCGACTACGCCGTGGGCGAGCTCGAGGAGGCCGGCTACGACGTCGAGCTCCAGGAGTTCGAGATCACCTACACCGAGACCCTGCGGGACCGGCTCGCGCAGACCGGACCCGTCCAGCGCGACCTCGAGCACACCGTCTTCACGTCCTCGCCGTCAGCGCAGGTCACCGACGCCCCGCTCGCCGCCCCCGCCGGCGCCGCCACCGGCTGCGCCGACGCGGACTGGGCCGACGCGGACCTGACCGGCAGCGTCGCCCTGGTCTCCCGGGGCGACTGCACCTTCGCCCAGAAGTCCCAGGTCGCGGCCGCCTCCGGTGCCGAGGCCGTCATCATCTACAACAACGCCGAGGGCGCGCTGAACGGCACCCTGGGCGCCGCGCCGGGCGACGTCGTCGGGACCGTGGGCGTGACCCGCGAGCTGGGCGCCGATCTGCTGGCCCAGACCCGCGCCGGCGGCGCCACCGTCACCCTGGACCTCGAGCAGCTTGTGGAGCAGCGGCCCACCTGGAACGTGCTGGCGGAGACGCGCACGGGCAGCGACGACGACGTCGTGATGCTCGGCGCCCACCTGGACGGCGTGCCGGAGGGCCCGGGCATCCACGACAACGCCTCGGGCGTCGCGGCGACCCTCGAGGTCGCGCGCCAGGCCGCCAAGGCCAACAAGGCCGAGAGCAAGGTCCGCTTCGCCCTGTGGGGCGCCGAGGAGATCGGCCTGCTGGGCTCGCACCACTACGTGGACACCCTGACCGCCGCGGAGCGTGAGGACATCATCCTCTACACCAACCTGGACATGGTGGCCCCGCTGGACCACCAGAACACGCTCGGCGTGCTCACGGCCGACTGGTCGATCGGTGCTGAGTCCCTGCTCGGCGCGCAGCTCGACCGCGACGGCCACACGCACCAGCCCGAGGGCAGCAACGGCCGCTCGGACTACGCGCCGTTCGTGGACGCGGGCATCGCCTCGACGGGCCTGCTCTCGATCCGCGACGACAACTACCACACGCCCCAGGACGACATCGACAACGTCTCCATCACCACGCTGACCCACACGGCCCGCGCGGTGGCGAACCTGATCGGCACCCTCCAGCAGGACGCCGACGCCCTCGGCACCCGCTGACCCGAGGCGTCCGCCCGTCTCGCAGATGCCGTCGG
>NZ_JXSP01000035.1:0-35850 GCF_000946635.1 Micrococcus sp. MS-ASIII-49 | reverse complement strand
GCCGTCGGTCCCGGCGTCAGCCCTTGCGGGTCACGGTGAGGCCGTTCTCGCCCTCGACGCGGTCCACGACCACGGTGTCCCCGTCCGCGATCTCCCCGGCGAGGATGCCGCGGGCCAGGCGGTCGCCGATCTCGCGCTGCACCAGGCGGCGCAGGGGCCGGGCGCCGTAGGCCGGGTCGAACCCGGTCTCGGCGAGCCACGCCTTGGCGGCGTCGGACACCTCGAGGGTGAGGCGGCGGTCCGTCAGGCGCGCCTGCAGGGACTCGACCTGCAGGTCCACGATCCGCGTCAGCTCGTCCACGGTGAGCGCGTCGAACTGCACGATCTCGTCCAGGCGGTTGAGGAACTCGGGCTTGAACGCCGCGCGCACCACGGACATCACGGACTCGCGCTTGGCGGCCTCGTCCAGGGTCGGGTCCACGAGGAACTGCGAGCCCAGGTTCGAGGTGAGGATCAGGATCACGTTGCGGAAGTCCACGGTGCGGCCCTGGCCGTCGGTGAGGCGGCCGTCGTCGAGCACCTGGAGCAGGATGTCGAAGACCTCGGGATGGGCCTTCTCCACCTCGTCCAGCAGCACCACCGAGTAGGGGCGACGCCGCACGGCCTCCGTGAGCTGGCCGCCCTCGTCGTAGCCGACGTAGCCCGGAGGGGCGCCGACCAGGCGGGAGACGGAGTGCTTCTCCGCGTACTCGGACATGTCGATCCGCACCATGGCGCGCTCGTCGTCGAAGAGGAACTCCGCGAGCGCCTTGGCGAGCTCGGTCTTGCCCACGCCCGTGGGGCCCAGGAACAGGAACGAGCCGGTGGGCCGGTTCGGGTCCGCGATGCCGGCCCGCGAGCGGCGCACCGCGTCCGCGACGGCGACGACGGCGTCCCGCTGCCCGATCAGCCGCTCGCCGAGGTGCTCCTCCATGGTGAGCAGCTTCTCGGACTCGGCGGTGAGCATGCGGCCGGCGGGGATGCCGGTCCACGCGGAGACCACCTCGGCGATGTCGTCCGCCGTGACCTCCTCGGAGACCATCGGCTCGGTGGTCGAGCGGTCGGCCTCGCGGGCGGCGCGGTCCGCCTCCTCGAGCTGCTTCTCCAGCGCGGGGATCTCGCCGTACAGCAGGCGGGAGGCCTCGGCGAGGTCGCCGTCGCGCTGGGCCTTCTCGGCCAGCGAGCGCAGCTCGTCCACCTTGGCGCGCAGGTCACCGGCCTCGTTGAGGGTCGCCTTCTCCGCGTCCCAGCGGGCGGTGAGGGCGGTGAGCTCCTCCTCGCGGTCCGCCTTCTCGGCGCGCAGGGCCTCGAGCCGCTCGACGGATGCCGGGTCCGTCTCGCCCTCGAGGGCGAGCTCCTCCATGGTCAGGCGGTCCACCTGGCGGCGCAGGACGTCGATCTCCTCCGGGGCGGAGTCGATCTCCATGCGCAGGCGCGAGGCGGCCTCGTCCACGAGGTCGATGGCCTTGTCGGGCAGCTGGCGGCCGGTGATGTACCGGTGGGACAGCGTGGCCGCGGCCACGAGCGCGGAGTCGGCGATGGCCACCTTGTGGTGGGCCTCGTAGCGCTCCTTGAGCCCGCGCAGGATGGCGATCGTGTCGTCCACGCTGGGCTCGCCCACGTAGACCTGCTGGAAGCGGCGCTCCAGGGCGGGGTCCTTCTCGATGTTCTCGCGGTACTCGTCCAGGGTGGTCGCGCCGATCAGGCGCAGCTCGCCGCGGGCCAGCATGGGCTTGAGCATGTTGCCCGCGTCCATGGCGCCCTCGGACGCGCCCGCGCCCACGACGGTGTGGATCTCGTCGATGAACGTGACGACCTGACCCTCGGCGGCCTTGATCTCCTCGAGCACGGCCTTCAGGCGCTCCTCGAACTCGCCGCGGTACTTGGCGCCGGCGACCATGGCGCCCAGGTCCAGGCTGATCAGCGTCTTGCCGCGCAGGGACTCGGGGACGTCCCCGGCCACCATCCGCTGGGCCAGGCCCTCGACGACGGCGGTCTTGCCGACGCCGGGCTCGCCGATGAGCACGGGGTTGTTCTTGGTGCGGCGCGAGAGCACCTGCACCACGCGGCGGATCTCGGCGTCGCGGCCGATCACCGGGTCGAGCTTGCCGGAGCGGGCGACCTCGGTGAGGTCCGTGCCGTACTTCTCCAGGGACTGGAAGGTGTTCTCCGGGTCCTGGGTGGTGACGCGCGAGTCGCCGCGCACCTGGGTCAGGGCGGCGGCGAGCGCCTCGAGGCTCGCCCCGTTCGAGCGCAGTGCCTCACCGGCATCGCCCGGATCCGCGGCCACGCCGAGCAGCAGGTGCTCGGTGGAGACGAACTGGTCCGAGCGCTGCTCGGCCTGGGTGCGCGCGTTCTGCACGACCTGCAGGGCGGCGCGCGAGAGCTGCGCCTGGGCCACCGTGCTGCCCTGGGTGGAGGGCAGGCGCCGGATGGCCGAGGAGGCCGCCGTGGAGACGGCGTCGGGGTCGGCCCCGGCGGCCTTGAGGACGGCCACGGCGACGGACTCCCGCTGGTCCATCAGGGCCTTCAGCAGGTGGGCCGGCTCGATCTGGGGGTTGCCGGCGGTGGAGGCGTTCATGGCCGCGGCCGAGAGCGCCTCCTGGCTCTTGGTGGTGAACTTGGCATCCATGTGCGCCTCGCTCCTTCTCTCCCCCGTGTCCCGGGGGTGTCGGACAACCGTCGACGGCGGGCCGTTCCCACCGCCGAGACAAAGTTGAGTCTATGTAGCTCAACCCCCCTCGTGCCAGGGCTATTCCCCCGCGCGCCGGTACGTTGGTGCCATGGCCGGCTCCACAGCAGCGCCCCGGCGCCTCCGCACGTACGCCCGACCGCGGGTGTCCCTGCTGTACGTCCTGCGCCGCACCCTGCACCGGCTCTTCGAGCTGCAGGTCTGGGACGTGGCCGCCGCCATGACCTTCTTCGGGGCGCTGTCCCTGCTGCCCACCGTCATCGCCCTGCTCTCCGTGGTCTCGCTGCTGGGCGTCGAGGAGGAGACCGTGGACGCCGCGGCCCACCTGGCCGCCGAGATCTGGCCGTCGCTGACGCCCGACGTCGTCCGCGAGTGGATCCTGACCCTCGGCTCGGCCGGGCCCGGCACCGGCGCCGTCGTCCTGGGGGCCGTCGGCACCGTGGTGTCCGCCTCGGGCGCCGTCGGCGCGTTCCACCGGGCCATGCACCGCATCCACGACACCCGCGAGGGCCGGCCCTTCCTCCACTTCCGCCTCGTGGTCTTCGTCGAGACGCTCGCCCTCATGCTCGGCGCCGTGCTGATCACGATCCTGGTGGTCGTCGGCGGGGACCTCTCCCAGCGCCTCGGCCAGGCCGTCGGCCTGCCGGAGGAGACGGTCCAGACGTGGAACGTGGTGAAGTGGCCGGTCATCCTCGTGGTGATCGCCCTCATCGTGACCCTCGCCTACCGCCTGGGTCCCAACGTCCGGCAGCCCCGTTACCGCCCGCTCTCGCTCGGCGCCGTGGCCGTGGTGGTCCTGCTCTTCGGCGCCACCGTGGCCCTGGGCTGGATCACGGACCGGTTCGGCCAGTTCGCCGTGGTCGGGCGGATCAACTCCGCGATCGGCGTGCTCGCCCTCGCGTGGGTGGCGTGCATCGTGCTGTTGGCCGGGGCCGCCTTCGACGCGGAGGTGCTGCGTGCCCGCCAGCTGGCCGTCGGCATCGACGCCTCCGTCGAGATCCAGCTGGCGACGCGGCACACCGCGGTGCTCGAGGACTCCGAACGGTACGAGGCCCGCAACCGCCGCCTGGCCCGGCTCGTGGCCGACGCCGTACGCGCCGGCGAGAGCCTCACGATCGAGGCCACACCCCTGCTCTCCGAGGAGGGGCGCCTCCTCGCGGTCGAGTCGGGGCAGCGGGGCCCGGAGGACGTCAGCTCGGGCAGCCCGTTCCACGCGGATCCGGTGTCCGACGACGGCGCCCGCCTCGAGCCGACGCCCCGGCCCGACGACTGACGGGTCAGCGCTCCCGCTTCTCGAACGCCTCGACCTGGGCACGCAGCGTCTCGGCCGCGATCTCCTCGTCGAGGCCCACCATGCCGAGGTACACGAGCTCGTCCCCGTCCGTGACGCCTCCGACGGTCATGGTGAACACGGGTGTGTCCATGCCCGAGTTCCCCAGGGAGATGTGGACCGCGTCCGGCACGCCGGGCACCGTCGTGAAGGCCGCCTCGACGCCGTTCGGGTCGCCGAACGTGCCGCACGTGTCGGCCAGCTCGCCGAAGGGCTCCAGCAGATCGGTGCCGTCCTCGGTGACCGCGACCATGCCGAACGCCCCGGCCTGGGAACCGGCCAGGCCGGTGACCGCGGCCGGGTCCACCTCGTATTGGGCCAGCGCACCGCCGAGCCCGGGCGCCTGCTGCGTGTTGATCTGCTCGATGAGGTCCGCGCAGGCGCCCGTGGGGGTGACGCCCGTCAGGCTCAGACTCGTGCTGATCGGCTCACCCCCGCCGCCGACCTGGGTCTCCATGTCCATGAACACGCCGTCGGGCGCGGTCTGAGGCGTGAGCAGGACGTCCTCGAGCGCCTCCACGCGCTCCTCCTGCTCGTCCGTGAGGTCCGAGCCGGCCCCCATCGAGGCGGACTCCGACGCGTCGGCCGACGCGGAGGACGAGGCCTCGCCGCCGCCCCCGGCACAGCCGACGAGCGCGAGGGCGCCCACCGCGAGCAGGGACAGGGCGACGGCGGGGCGAGCGGGGGGCGGCGGGGCGGAGCATGAGAGACCTCTCAGACCGGGTGACGACGATGTGACCAGCCTGACAATCCCCACAGCGCAGGGCCAGCTTTCGCCTGCGGAGGCGGGTCGCGAGAGGGCCACCGGTCGATCGGCTCGCTCCGGGGGACGAGCCGTCTCCCGGCGCCCGCGACGGCGCCCGACCCACTACGATGACCACCAATCACGGTGGAACACGTCACTCTGCCGGCTCCCTCCGACCCGCACGCCCGTCCTCCCGACGGCGGCACAGAAGGCACTCCATGACCCGCATCCACCCCCGCCTCCTCGGCGCCGTGGGGCTCACCGCGTCGGCGGCGCTGCTCACCGGCTGCGCGGTCCTCGGCGGCGACGCCGGATCCGCCGGCATCGTGTCCGACGACGACCTGAGCACCTCGTACGGCCTCGTCCAGCCCGGCGTCCTGACGGTCTGCTCCGACATCCCCTACCCGCCCTTCGAGTTCGAGGAGAAGGGCGAGCTGACCGGCTACGACATCCAGCTGGTCGAGGCGGTGGCGGAGAAGCTGGGTCTCGGGGTGAACGTGATCGACTCCTCGTTCGAGGCCATCGAGTCGGGTGCCTCGCTCACCGGCTGCGACGTGAACGCCTCGTCGATCTCCATCACCGAGGCCCGCCAGCGCGTCATGGCCTTCACCCTCCCCTACCTCGACGACGACCTCGTCCTGGTCGCGAAGAAGGGCTCCGGCATCACCGACGTCGAGTCCGCGAAGGGCCGCCGGATCGGCGTGCAGGCCGCGACCACCGGCGACGAGTACGCCCAGCAGAACGGCCTGAGCCCCGTGCAGTTCGAGGACGGCGGCATGCAGATCCAGGCCATCCAGGCCGGCACCGTGGACGCCGCCCTGGGCAACCAGTCCGTGCTGCTCTACTCGCTCAAGGACGACGATCGCTTCGAGGTGGTCGAGTCGCTGCCCACGGGCGAGCAGCTCGGCATGGCGGTCGGCCCGCAGAAGGCGCAACTCGGCTCCGCCGTGAACCGCGCGCTGCAGGAGCTGCGCAACGACGGCACCGTGGCCGAGCTCCAGGAGCGCTGGTTCGGTCAGGCACAGGAGGACTACCGATGAGCACGCAGGCCCCCGTCTCGCCCGCACCGGCCATGAAGCCCGGCCGTGCGCGCCGCCGTCGCCGGCTGTCCCTGATCATCCAGGCGGCCGTCTTCGTCCTCGCCCTCGTCGTCCTGGCCGTCCTCATCGACTGGGGCACGCTCGCCGAGAACGTCCTGAACTTCCCCGCCGTGGCCCCGATGTTCCCCAACGTGATCCTCGTGGGCCTGGGCAACACGCTGTTCTACACGGTCACCTCGTTCGTCGTCGGCCTGCTGGGCGGCGTCGTGCTCGCGCTCATGCGCCTGAGCTCGTTCGGCCCGTACCGGTGGCTGGCCACCGCCTACGTCGAGTTCTTCCGCGGCGTCCCCGCGCTGCTGGTGTTCCTCGCCTTCGGCTACGGGGTGCCCTTCGCGTTCGGGGTGTCCTGGCCGATCCCCGTCGTCGTGATGGCGGCCCTGGGCATGGTCTCGGCCGCGTACATCGCCGAGACCCTGCGTGCCGGCCTGCAGGCCGTGCCCCGCGGCCAGATGGAGGCGGCCCGGTCCCTCGGCATGCCGACGTGGCGGGCCATGGTCACCATCGTGATCCCCCAGGCGTTCCGCATCGTGCTGCCGCCGCTCACCAACGAGGTCATCCTCCTGACCAAGGACTCCTCGCTGGTCTACGTGCTCGGCCTGGCCGCGCACGAGTACGAGCTCACCAAGTTCGGCCGCGACGGCATCTCCGCCCTCGACGCCGGCATGACGCCGATCCTCGTGGCCGGCCTGTTCTACCTCGTGATCACCGTGCCGCTGTCCCTGCTGGCCCGCCGGTTCGAGGCCCGTTCGACCAAGAAGGGGCACTGAGATGGCCCAGCAGAACCCCATCACCGGATCCTTCGGCGCGGTGGCCGCCGCGGACGCCGCCGGCGTGCACGTGGCCGGCCTCAACAAGTCCTTCGGCGCCAACCACGTGCTGCGCGGCATCGACCTCGACGTCGCCCCCGGCGAGGTCGTGTGCCTGATCGGCCCGTCCGGCTCGGGCAAGTCCACCCTCCTGCGCTGCGTGAACCTGCTGGAGAAGCCCGACTCGGGCGTCGTCACGGTCGGTGAGTTCACGGTCACGGACGAGGACGTGGACCTGGACGTGCTGCGCCGCCACGTGGGCATGGTGTTCCAGCAGTTCAACCTGTTCCCGCACCTGTCCGTGCTGGAGAACTGCACCGTGGCCCAGCTCAAGGTGCTCAAGCGGGGCAAGGCCGAGGCGGCGGACATCGCCCGTCGGCAGCTGGCCCGCGTGGGCCTGGCCGAGCTCGAGGACCGCTACCCGGACCAGCTCTCCGGCGGCCAGCAGCAGCGCGTGGCGATCGCCCGTGCGCTGGCCATGGACCCGCAGCTGATGCTCTTCGACGAGCCCACCTCGGCCCTCGACCCCGAGACCGTCGGCGACGTCCTGGCGATCATGCGCCAGCTGGCCCGCGACGGCATGACCATGCTCGTGGTCACCCACGAGATGGGCTTCGCCCGCGAGGTGGCCGACCGGGTCGTGTTCATGGACGGCGGCGTCGTGGTGGAGGCCGGCCCGGCCGCCGCGGTGATCTCCGACCCCCAGCAGCCGCGCACCCAGGACTTCCTGCGCCGCGTGCTGCACCCCACCGAGATCGACCTCTGAGCCTGCCCGCCCGGTGGGCGGGCACATGCGTGAGGGGCCCCGCCCGGACCATGGTCCGGGCGGGGCCCCTCACGCGTGCGGCGGAGGCGTCAGGCCTTCTTGCGCAGCTTCTTCAGCTCGTCACGGGCCTCGCGCAGCGCGGCGACCTGCTCCTCACGGGCGGCGTGGATCGCGGCGACCTTCTCGTCCTGGGCGTCGCGGATGGCCTGCACCTTGGCGTCGCGGGCGCCCTCGATGCGGGCGGCGCGCTTCTTGGCGGCCTTGCGGCGCTTGCCGGGGCGGTTGGCCACGGAGTCGGCGGTGATGGCCAGGCCGGAGCCGACCAGGAAGATGTCCTTGGCGACGCCGGTGCCCTCCTGGGACGGACGCACGCCGTCGGCCTCGGTCATCTCCGGGGTGTTCAGGTACATGGAGAACAGGCCGCCGGAGAACGCGGTCAGGGCGGAGCCGGCGAGCCAGCCCGGGACGAACGGGGCCAGCAGGGCCGAGCCCACGCCGATCTCGGTGCCCACGAGGAACTTCTTGAACTGCTCCGGCGACAGGTTGGCCAGCGCGGGCAGGCCGCGGGCGCCCATGTCGCGCAGGCCCTGGGCCTGCTCCGCGGAGATGCCGCGCTTGTTCAGGCCGGAGTTCAGGATGAACGCGCCGGAGGCCAGGCGCAGCGGAATCTGGACGATGCTCATGGAGTCTTCCTTCCAGTAGGGCCCGCGGCACGCACGTGGAGTGGGGTGTGGCGCGAACGGTCGGTGAGCGGTCAGCACCTCTGACACTACCAACGGCAGCCCGCTCCCGCCCGCCCGGAGGCGCGACTGTGCGCGCAGAGCGGACGACGTCGGCGCCTCCACCACGTCGCGGAGGCGGTCGATGATGGACAATGGGGCGCATGCTCCCCCTCGTCACACCCCTGACCGTGGCCGCCGCCGCGCCCACCGACTACGGCTGGCTCGGCAACATCGTCGTGGACATCATGGAGGCGGTCGGCCCGATCGGCGTCGGCCTGGCCGTCTTCGCGGAGAACATCTTCCCGCCCATCCCGTCCGAGGTGATCCTGCCCCTGGCCGGCTTCACCGCGGCCGGCGGCGCCTTCAGCCCGCATGCCGCGCTGGTCTGGGCGACGGTCGGCTCGATCGTCGGCGCACTGGCCCTCTACGGCATCGGCGCGTGGCTCGGCCGCCGCCGCATGTACCGCATCGCGGACCGCATGCCGCTGGTGGACATGGAGGACGTGGCCAAGACCGAGCGCTGGTTCATCCGCTACGGCTACTGGACCGTGTTCCTGGGCCGCATGGTCCCCGTGTTCCGCTCCCTGATCTCCATCCCCGCGGGCATCGAGCGGATGAACCTCGCGAAGTTCACCCTGTTCACGGCGCTGGGCTCCCTCATCTGGAACGCGATCTTCGTCTACGGCGGCTACGCGCTCGGGGAGCGGTTCCACGTCATCTCCGAGTACGCGGACGTCTTCTCCAACATCGTCCTGGTCCTGATCCTGGCCTTCCTCGCGACCTGGGTGGTCCTGCGCCTGCGCCGCGACGCCCGCCGCCGGAACGACCCGGACTGGCGCCCGCCGACCGCGGATGAGATGGCCGCCCGCGTCGAGGCCATCCTGGAGTCCTCCGGCCACCGGAAGTGAATCGCATGCGTCCCGTCCTGCCTTCCCCCCGCCGTGGCCGCGCGACCCTCGGCCTGGCCGCCGTCGCCCTGGTGGCGCTGAGCGCCTGTGCTCGCACCGAGCCGCAGCCCGAGCCTGCGCCCGACACGACGGCGGCCTCCGCCCTGCCGTCCATGGACATGGCCCCGTTCACGGTCGAGGTCCCCTCGCACGACCTCGAGCGGGTGCCGGAGGCGAGCGTCGCCGTGCTCGAGGGCGAGGACCCGGACCACCACGGGGCGTGGCTGCAGGTGCCCGGGGCGCCGGCCTGGTCGGAGGCCATGGCCGGGGCCGTGCGCGCCCAGATCGACCAGTACCGCCGGGACACCGACCCCAGCGCGGACCCGCGCCTGGAGATCCAGCCGCAGCTCGCCGTCGTGGCCGAGGACATCGCCGCGGCCCGCCTGCTCGCCACGGAACGGCGCGGCACGGACTCCGTGTCCACCTCGCACGTGATCTGGTACTCGGCCCGCGAGGACCGCGTGCTTGAGACCGCCGATCTCTTCACCCCCGACGGCTGGGACGCGTTCCGCGCCGAGGTGCGCCAGCGCATGGCCAACGACCCGGACGTGATCGGCTCGCGCCTGGACTCGGCGGTCGACGCGCCGGAGCAGGTGGAGAACCGTCGCGTCTGGGACGCGGTGGTCTTCCTCCCGGACGGCAGCCTGTTGCTCGAGGCGGACCAGGCGTCCATGGCGCCGGCCGCCGCGGGTGTGCTGACGGTGCGGATCCCCCGGGACACGGCAGCCCCCTGGCTGTCCGACCTGGGCCACGTCGCCGCGGACGCCGCCTCCGCCCCCGCCGACCTGCGTCTGCCGGACCGCTCCACCCCGACCCCCGAGGAGCAGCAGCCGGAGCCCGCCCCCGAGCCGGAGCCCGAGACGTCCTCGTGGACGGAGGAGGCCACCGGCGCACCCGTGCCGCCCCCGTCCGCGCCCGCCGACACGGCGGCCCCGACGCCCAGCGCGACCATTCCGGTGCCGAGCAGCACGGCCCCGTCCTCCTCGACCCCCGCGCCCACCCGCTCGGCCACGCCGTCCTCCCCGACGTCTCCCCCCACCTCGTCCTCCCCGACGTCTCCCCCCACCTCGTCCTCGCCGTCGGGCACGGGATCCGGCAGTCCGACGCCGAGCACCCCCGACCCGACGCCGACCTCCGCCACGCCGACCCCCACGTCCCCGAGCCCGTCCGGTCCGTCCACGAGCGCGCCGGCCACGGACCCCGCGCCGGACCCGACCGAGTCCGCGCCCGAGCCGACCGCCACGACGGCCTCGGCGCCCGCGTCGCCCACGTCGGGAGACCGCTCCAGCGGCACCCCCTGACCCCGGTGCCGGGCGCCGTCGTCGACCGCGGTCTGCGCCGTCGACGCACGGCCGTGGCAGGATCGGGGCGATGACTGAGCACCTCCCCCGCCCCCGCCCGGACGCACCCGGCCCCGACGCCGTCCCGCCGCCCGCCGAGCGCGTCCACGCGCACGACCACAATCGGGACAAGGACCCCGCCCTCGTCCGACGGGAGCCGGTCTCCTTCGTCCGGCGCGGTGCGCGCCTGAACGCGGGGCGGCAGGCCGTGTGGGACCGCCAGGCGGAGCGGGTCCTCGTGGACGTGCCCCGCGGCCGCGGCGCCACCTCGGTGGACGCCCAGGCCCGACTGGACTGGGCGGGGGTGTTCGGCCGCGAGGCCCCCCTGCTGGTCGACATCGGCTCGGGGCTGGGCGAGTCCACGGCGCAGGCCGCCGCCGACCGGCCGGACTGGAACGTGCTCGCCGTCGAGGTCTACGTGCCCGGCCTGGCCGCGCTCATGACGCGCGTGGAGCAGCAGGGCCTGGAGAACGTCCGCGCCGTGGAGGCCAACGCCCCCGAGCTGCTGGACGCCCTGCTCACGCCCGGCTCCGTGTCCGAGGTGTGGGTGTTCTTCCCGGACCCGTGGCACAAGAAGCGGCACCACAAGCGCCGCCTGGTCTCCCCCGCCTTCGCGGACCGCGTGGCGCGGGTGCTCGCCCCCGGCGGGGTGCTGCGGCTGGCGACGGACTGGTCGGGCTACGCCGTGCAGATGCGCGAGGTGCTCGAGGCGCACCCGGAGTTCGAGAACCTCTTCCCCGGGCGCGCCGCGGGCGAGGACTCCCCGCTCACGCGGGTGCGCCGCGAGGGCAGGGAGACCGAGGTGGGTGCCCAGCCGCTGCCCGCGGGCTGGGAGCGCGCGGCCGAGGAGGAGCGGCCGCTGCGGGCCGGCCTGGGTGAGGCGCGGGCCGGCGCGGCAGCCGCGGACCCCGTGGACCACGAGGGCGGCTGGGCGCCCCGGTTCGAGGGTCGACCGATCACGAGCTTCGAGGCGAAGTCCCAGCGGGCCGGGCGTCTCGTGTTCGACCTGGCGTACCGCCGCCGCTGAGCACGGGGCCCGACGGGACGGCTCAGGCCGGGGCGACCGGCCCGGCCGGGTCGGCGCCGTCCGGGACGGGCGGCAGCGGCAGGCCGGCGGTCACCCGCGCGGTCGCCGCGAGCGTCACGGACCCGGCGTCCCGGTAGCCCCTCGGGGCGTCCCCGGGGGCCGTCGGCGACCAGCGGGCCGTGTGGTGGCCGCGGACGGCGGCCCCCGCCAGGCCGGGCCGCGGGGCCACCGGCAGCACGGCGGCGTCCGTCCAGTCCCGACGACGGCCCACCGCACGGCCGACCCGGGCGAGGAGGTCGCCCGGGGCCAGGGCGCGGAACACCCGTCCGGACCGCAGGCCGAGGTGCGCGGCCCGGGCTGCCAGGGCGGCGGGCAGCCCGACCGCGCCCGAGACCACGAGGGCCTCGACGGGACGCTCGGCCGGCCACGGGGCCTCGGCGTCGTCGGGCTGCAGGCCCCGGTCCGCGAGCAGGCGCAGGGCGTGCGCGGCCACGAGCGAGCCGTACGAGTGGGCCTCCACGGCCCCGTGCACGGCGGTCCCGCGGGCGCGCAGGGCCGGGGCGGCGTCGTCGTCCTCCCCCGGCCCGTGGCGCAGGAACTCCCACCAGGCCCGCACATCCGCGGCGAGCATCGCGCCGCCGCGCCGGCCGGGGCCGTCGAGCACCACCCGCCAGGGCGAGGGCGCGGGGTAGCCGAGCCACGCGATGACGACGGGACGGGGTGCGCCGGCGGCACGCTGGGCGGCGGCGAGGTGGGCGGCCTCCCGGGCCGTCCCCCACATGGCCGTCTGGGGGCGGATGCCCATGCCGGAGACGAGCCAGGTCAGGTGGGTGGCGGTCGCGGGGTCCCCCGCGGCGACCACGGCGCGCGGACCGTCCGGTCCATCGAGGACGTAGTCCAGCAGATGCCGGGCGGGCAGCTGCGGGTCCATGCCCTCCGGCTTGAGGGCGTGGACGATCCCGTCCAGGGCGCTGCGGGCCCGCCGGCCCAGGCCGTCGCGCCGGGCCATGTCGGCGCGCAGCCGCTCCCGGACGCGGGACCGTGCGGCCGCCCCGAACGACGCCCGGCTCAGTCCTGCCCGGGCTGCCACGTGAGCACCCGTCGGGGGACCGCGACGCCGGAGGGCAGCGTCCGCAGGACACCCGGGGAGGCCTGGCCCGCGGCGTCGGCCTCGGTCCGTGCCGCGGCCTGGCGGCGGGCGGCCATCCGGTCGGCGTACCGGGCCGAGACGTCGCCGCCGGAGCCCACGGTGAAGACGCGGGCCAGGCGGGAGGCGTGGTGGAGGCGGTCCACCTGGGCCGACAGTTCGACCACGGTGTCCTGCAGCTGCTCGACCTCGCGCTGCAGCGCGATCACGCGGCGGATGCCCTCCAGCGAGATGCCCTCGCCGCTCAGGGCCTGCACGGTCTGGAGCCGCTCGACGTCGGCCAGGGAGTAGCGGCGGTGCCGTCCGCCCTGGCGGGCGGGGACCACGAGGCCGAGCCGGTCGTACTGGCGCAGGGTCTGCGGGTGCATGCCCGCCATCTCGGCGGCCACGGAGATCACGAAGACGGGGGCGTTCCGGTCAGGACCCCGCTCGCGGCCGCGGTCCGCGCGGGCGGCGCCGTCGCGGGCGCTCACCAGGCGGCCTTCCGGGCCAGCTCCCGCCGCGGATCGTCGCCGGCCAGGGCGGACTGCAGGGCCTCGACGGCGGCGCGGGCGTCGTCGTTGAGCTCGGTGGGCACGGTGACGCGCAGCTCCACGAGCAGGTCACCCGTCCTGTTCCCGCGCTCGACACCGCGGCCCTTCAGGCGCAGCACGCGGCCGGACTGGGAGCCCGCCGGCACCTTCACCTTCACGGGGCGCTCCAGCGTGGGCACCTCGATCGTGGCGCCGAGGGCGGCCTCGGGGAAGGTGACGGGCACGGTGATGCGCAGGTCGTCCCCGTCCCGGTGGAAGAACTCGTGCTCGCGCACGCGCACGGTGACCAGCAGGTCGCCGCGGCCGGCCGCACCGGGCGCGCCCTTGCCGCGGGCACGGACCTTCTGGCCGTCACGGATGCCCTTCGGGATCTTCACCTCGATCGTCTCGCCGTCCGGGGCGCGCAGGGACACCGTGGTGCCCTGGATCGAGCCGCGGAAGGAGATCGTGGTGGTGGCGGTGCGGTCCGCGCCCTTCGTGGGGCGCGGCCGCGCGTAGCCGGCGTCGCCGAAGCCGCCGGGGCCGAAGCCGCCGGTCTGGCCTGCGGCGCCGCCGAACATCCCGCTGAACAGGTCCGACAGGTCGGGCCCGGACTGCGTGGTGCGGGGGCCGCCCCCGCCGCCGAACATGCCGCCGAAGACGTCCTCGAAGCCGCCGCCGTCGGCACCGCCCGGGGCGGAGAACCGGGCGCCGCCGCCCATCGCGCGGATCGCGTCGTACTCCTGGCGCTCCTGGGGGTCGCTCAGGACGGCGTACGCCTCCGAGATCTCCTTGAACTTCTTCTCGGCCGCCTCATCCCCGGGGTTCTGGTCCGGGTGGTGGGTGCGGGCGAGCTTGCGGTAGGCCTTCTTCACATCCGCATCGGAGGCGTCCTTGGACACCCCCAGGGTCGCGTAGAAGTCCTTGTCCATCCAATCCTGCGAGGCCATGGTGCCTCCTCTCGTGTGTATCGGTCAGGGGGTCGGCCGGCGGCGGGGTGGGCCGCCGGCCGACGGGGTCACTCGTCTCCGGCGGAGACCATCACCTGGGCGGCGCGCAGCACGCGGCCGTCCCGGAGGTAGCCGTTGCGGAAGACCTGGACCACGTGGTCCGCGGGCACCTCTGCGTGCGGCTGGCGCATCACGGCCTCGTGCACGGCCGGGTCGAACTCGACGCCGGCCAGGGCCTCCTGGTCGTGACGCTCGAGGCCGAGGCCGGCCAGGGCGGTGTCGAGCTTGGTCGCGATGGCGGCGAACGGACCGTCCGTCAGGTCGCCGGCGGCGCGGGCGGCGTCGATGTCGTCGAGCACCGGCAGCAGCGCGGTGACGGCCTTGAGCACGCCGGCGTCCCTGGCCAGGTCGCGGTCGCGGTCCACGCGGCGCTTGTAGTTCACGTACTCGGCCTGCAGACGGCGCAGGTCGGTCTCGAGCTCGGCCTCGCGATCCGAGGCCGCGGGCTGCGGCGCCTCGGCCCCGGCCTCGTCGAGGATGCGCTCGGCCTGGGCGAGGGCGTCGCCGTCCTCGGCCTGCTCGGCCGCGCTCTCGGCGGAGACGCGGGGCTCACCGGTCTCGGGGTCGATGCGGCGACGGTCATTGAACACGATGGGCTCCTCCTCGGAGCCGCGCTCGGCGTCGGAGGAGCCGTGCGGACGCTGCTGGTCGGCGCTCATGGTGTGTCCTTTCGAAGCGGGTGGGCGCGGCGGGTCCGCCGCGCGGGGGGGTGGTGCGGGAAGGCCGGCGGGCCGGCCTGGCAGGGACGCTGCCGGGCCGGCCCGCCGGCGTCGTGGGCCTCCGGGCGGGGCGGGCGTGGACGCCCGCCCCGGCACCGGGGTGTCAGGCCTTCTTCTCGTCGTCCTCGTCGACCACCTCGGCGTCGACGATGTCCTCGTCGTCGCCCTGCGGGGCGGCGGACTCGGCGCCGGCGTCGGCCGACTCCGCGCCCTGCTGGGCGTAGAGGGCCTCGCCGATCTTGACCTGGGAGGCCTGGAGCTTCTCGAACGCGGCGGCGACCTCGTCGTCGTTGTCCTGCTTCTCCAGGGCGGCCTTCAGAGCGTCGACGTCGGCCTGCACCTCGGTCTTGACGTCCTCGGGCAGCTTGTCCGTGTTGTCCTGCAGGAGCTTGTCCACGGAGTACGCGGACTGCTCCGCCTGGTTGCGGCGGTCGGCGGCCTCACGGCGCTTCCTGTCCTCGTCCGCGTGGGCCTCGGCGTCCTTGACCATGCGGTCGATGTCCTCCTTGGACAGCGAGGAGCCGCCCGTGATGGTCATCGACTGCTCGGTGCCGGTGCCCTTGTCCTTCGCGGAGACGTGCACGATGCCGTTCGCGTCGATGTCGAAGGTGACCTCGATCTGGGGCATGCCGCGCGGGGCCGGGGCGATGCCGGTCAGCTCGAAGGTGCCCAGCGCCTTGTTGTCCCGGGTGAACTCGCGCTCGCCCTGGAAGACCTGGATGGACACGGAGGGCTGGTTGTCCTCGGCCGTGGTGAACGTCTCGGAGCGCTTGGTCGGGATGGCCGTGTTGCGCTCGATGAGCTTGGCCATCACGCCGCCCTTGGTCTCGATGCCCAGCGACAGCGGGGTCACGTCGATCAGGAGCACGTCCTTGCGCTCGCCGGCGAGCACGCCGGCCTGCACCGCGGCGCCGATGGCGACGACCTCGTCCGGGTTCACGCTCTTGTTGGGCTCCTTGCCGCCGGTCAGCTCCTTCACCAGGTCGGAGACGGCGGGCATGCGGGTCGAGCCGCCGACGAGGACCACGTGGTCGATGTCGGAGACCTTGACGCCGGCCTCCTTGATGACGTCCTCGAACGGCTTGCGGGTGCGCTCGAGCAGGTCCTTGGTGAGGTCCTGGAACTTGGCGCGGGAGAGGTGCTCGTCCAGGTGCACCGGGCCCTCGGGGGTCACGGACAGGTACTGCAGCGAGATGTTGGTGGAGGTGGCCGAGGAGAGCTCCTTCTTGGCCTGCTCCGCGGCCTCCTTCAGGCGCTGCAGGGCGATCTTGTCCTTGGACAGGTCCGCGCCCTTGGACTTGGCCTGCTGGAGCAGCCAGTCCACGATCCGCTGGTCCCAGTCGTCGCCGCCAAGGCGGTTGTCGCCTGCGGTGGCGCGCACCTGGATGGTGGCGAAGTCGTCCTCGTCCTTGGCGACCTCGAGCAGGGACACGTCGAAGGTGCCGCCGCCCAGGTCGAAGACCAGGATGAGCTCGTCCTCCTTGCCCTTCTCCAGGCCGTAGGCCAGGGCGGCCGCGGTGGGCTCGTTGATGATGCGCTTGACGTTCAGGCCCGCGATCTCGCCGGCCTCCTTGGTGGCCTGGCGCTCGGCGTCGTTGAAGTAGGCGGGCACGGTGATCACCGCGTCGGTGACCTTCTCGCCCAGGTACTCCTCGGCGTCGTGCTTGAGCTTCATCAGCGTGCGGGCCGAGATCTCCTGCGGGGTGTACTTCTTGCCGTCCACCTCGGTGGTCCAGTCGGTGCCCATGTGGCGCTTGATGGACGCGAAGGTGCGCTCCGGGTTGTTGACGGCCTGGCGCTTGGCGACCTCGCCGACCAGGACGTCCCCGCCCTTGGAGAACGCGACGACGGACGGGGTGGTGCGGGCGCCCTCGGCGTTCGCGATGACGACCGGGTCGCCACCCTCGAGGACGGCGACGACGGAGTTGGTGGTGCCGAGGTCGATGCCGACTGCACGGGACATGGTGGGGTCCTTCCTGTCTGACGGTGAAGCGGGGGCCGGACCCGCGGGCCGGGGGCGCCGGCGCCGCAGGGACTTGAGCCTTCATGACTCAGGTTGCCACCGGGGTGGTGGACTGTCAAGTGAACCTGAGTCGACTTCACTCACTTCTGCTTCTGCGGGGGTCAACGCGGGCCGTCCGCGATCCATTCCCGGGCCCCGGGTCCATCCCTGATCCGTCCCGGTGCAGGCGCCCGGCCCTGGAAGCGCGGGGGTCTCGCGCGGTTGGATGGCAGATCACGGGGCGTCGCCGACGGCGCGCCCGTCCCGACAGAGAAGGAGCACCACCATGGCCGAGAAGAACGCCGCCGAGTACACCGTCCCGGGCCTGTCCCTGAGCACGGGCCGCCGCACCGCCGAGATCCTCCAGGGTCGCCTGCACGCCCTCAACGACCTGCAGCTCACCCTGAAGCACGCCCACTGGAACGTGGTGGGCCCCGGCTTCATCGGCGTGCACGAGATGCTCGACCCCCAGATCGAGCTGGTCCGCGGCATGGTCGACGTCGTCGCGGAGCGCATCGCCACCCTGGGCGTCTCCCCCGCGGGCACCCCGGGCGCGCTCGTGGCCGCCCGCACGTGGGACGACTACACGCTGGGCCGCGCGTCGACCCTGGAGCACCTGGCCGCCCTGGACCTCGTCTACGACGGCGTCGTGACGGACCACCGCGCCGCGATCGACGCCACCGAGGACCTCGACCCGGTCACGCAGGACATCCTCATCGACCAGGTGGCCCAGCTCGAGCTGTTCCAGTGGTTCATGCGCTCGTTCCTGACCACCGACGACGGCCGGCTGAGCAGCGCAGGCACCACCACCGAGGCCGCCGCCGCGGGCCGCGTGAAGGGCGCCCAGTCCGCGCCCGCCCCGAAGGCCGGGCGCACGAAGAAGTCGGACGCGAAGAAGGCCAAGAAGAAGTGACCGCGCGCCCCTGAGGCGCCCGTGCACCGGAGGGGCCCGACCGCACTGACGGTCGGGCCCCTCCCTCCTGCGCGGTTCAGTCGACCTTCGCCGGCCACCACACCTTCGGGCCGATGTCCCGCACGAGCGCCGGGATCAGCAGGGAGCGCACGATCAGCGTGTCCAGCAGCACGCCGAAGGCCACGATGAACGCCAACTGCACCATGAACATCAGCGGGATCACCGCGAGCGCGGCGAAGGTGGCCGCCAGCACGACGCCGGCCGAGGTGATGACCCCGCCCGTGACGGTGAGGGCGCGCAGCACGCCCGCCCGCGTGCCGTGCCGCGGGGTCTCCTCCCGCGCCCGGGTCATCAGGAAGATCGTGTAGTCGATCCCGAGCGCCACGAGGAAGACGAAGCCGTACAGCGGCACGGTGGGGTCGGCGTCCTCGAAGCCGAACACGTGCCGGAACACGAGGGCCGAGACGCCCAGGGCCGCACCGAAGCTGACCACGGTGGCCGCCACGAGCAGCACGGGTGCC
This sequence comes from Micrococcus sp. MS-ASIII-49, assembly GCF_000946635.1. Lineage (NCBI taxonomy): Bacteria > Bacillati > Actinomycetota > Actinomycetes > Micrococcales > Micrococcaceae > Micrococcus > Micrococcus sp. MS-ASIII-49. The sequence continues at coordinate 17,572 of NZ_JXSP01000035.1, read as the reverse complement.
AGGAGCGAGCGCAGCAGCACCGCGAGGATGACCAGCAGCATCGCGAGGATCAGCGGGATGACGACCCGCAGGTCGCGCTGCGTGGTGACGTTCGTGTCCAGCGCCTGGGCCGCCGGGCCGCCCACGAGGATCTCGCCCGAGGTCGGGAGGTCCGCGAGCCGGTCGCGCAGGCGGGCCACGGTCTGCTGCGCGGCGAGGGACTCGCCCGGGTCCGCCAGAGTGGCCGAGACCAGCACGCGGCCGTCCACCACGCGGGGCTGCGGCTCCGGCGCCGACGCGGCACCCGCCCCGCCCTCCGCGTCGGTCACGCCCGGGGGTGGGCCCGCGGCGGCCTCGGGGGCGTCCGCGGTGACCTCGGCCTCGGCCACGCCGGGGTCCTCCGCGACGGCGGCGAGCACCGCCTCCGCGTCCCCGGCCGGGGCGAGGATCTGGGCGGGGGCGCCCGCGCCGGCGTCGAAGTGCTCGCTCAGCAGGGCCTGGGCCTGCCGGGCGTCGGAGTCGCCGAGCAGCACGTCCTCCTGGGCGACGCCGTCCGCGCGCAGCTGCAGCAGGCCGCCGCAGAGGGCGAGGAGCCCGACTGTCGTGGCGACCCAGACGGGGCGGGGCCGGCGCGCGACAACGGTGCCCACCCGCGTCCACACCCCGTGGTCCTCCTCGAGGCCGGCGATGGGCCGGCCCGCGCCGTCGCGCGGCGGGGTGAAGGCCCGGCCCCGGGCGGCGCGGCGCTCCGTGCGACGGCGCGCGCGCTCGGGGGACGGGATCGTGGGCCAGAAGGCGGCACGCCCGGTCAGCCGCAGCAGCGCCGGCAGCAGGGTCAGGGCGGCGAGCCACGCGAAGGCCACACCCGTGGCGGCCACGGGGCCGAGGGAGCGCGTCGAGTTGAGGTCCGAGGCCATCAGGATCAGCAGGGCGAGGGCCACGGTGGAGGCGGACGCGGTGATCGCGCCGAAGGACCCGCGCACGGCGGCCCGCAGCGCCTCCCCGACCTCCGCGCGGACCAGCAGCTCCTCGCGGTGCCGGGCCACGAGCAGGAGGCAGTAGTCCGTGGCCGCGCCGATCACGAGGATCGAGAGGATGCCCTGGGCCTGGCCGTTGAGCTGGATCCAGCCCGCCAGGGCCATCCCGTAGACGGCCACGATCGCGCCGCAGAGCGCGGCCACGGCCGTCAGGAGCACGAGGACCGGCAGCAGGACGGAGCGGTAGACCGCCACGAGGATCACGAACACCACCACGAGCGCCACGAGCAGCAGCAGCCCGTCGATCCCCGCGAACGCGCCGCCCAGCTCCGCGACCAGGCCCGCCGGACCGCCCACGTGCCACTCGGTGTCCGCGGCCACGGTCCCGGCGAGGGCGGGGGCGGCGGCCGCCGGGTCCGCCACGACCTCCCGCAGGTCGGCCACCACGTCGGCCACGGGTCGCTCAGCCCCGGCCGAGGAGTCGACGAAGGCCAGGAACTGCACCGCCGCACCGTCTTCGGAGGGGATCGGACCGGCGACGTCGACCACGCCCGGCACCTCGCCCAACAGGCCCGCGAGGTCCGCGAGCGCGGGGAAGGCGGCCGCGGGGTCCGCGGTGCTCGCCGGGCCCACGACGACGGCGGGCACGGCCTCACCGTCCTGGAACGCCGCCGCCTCCTCCCCCGCGCGGGTGGACTCGGCCGACGCCGGCAGGAAGGTGGCCTGGTCGTTCGAGGAGACGTCGCCGATCGCGCCGAACACGGGGCCGCCCAGGCCGAGCACGGCGAACCAGACCACGGCGAGCGCCGCGGCCAGGCCCAGCCGCAGCCCCCGAGAGGGACGCCCCGGCGCGGCGGGGGTGCGGAAGGCGGACAGGTCGGGCGCGGTGGGCATGCCCCCGAGCGTAGGGGATGGTTCGATGATCAAACAACCATGGGGGCTGGCTAGACTCCCGGCCATGACCACGCAGCCCCCCTCCGCCCCCGCGGAGCATCTCGCCGTGGTCCACGCGCTGCGCGTCTTCAGCGAGAGCGCGGAGCACGCCGTCGACGAGGCCGGCCGCGGCGTCGGCCTGCATCGCACGGACCTCAGAGCCCTCGCGTACCTGATGGCCCGCGCGGCGGCCGGTGAGCCCGTCACCGCCTCGGACCTCGGCGCCCACCTGCACCTCACCCGGGCCTCGGCCACCGCCCTCGTGGACCGCCTGGCCGCCGCGGGCCACGTCCGCCGCCGCCGGGACGAGGGCGACCGGCGGCGCGTGCTGGTGGAGCACACGGACACGGCCCGCCGCGACGGGCAGCGCGCGTTCCAACCGATGTCCCAGCGGCTGAGCGCCGCCCTCGAGGGGTTCTCCGTCGCGGAGCTGCGGGCCGCGGTGCGGGTGCTCGAGGCGGCCACCGCCGCGCTGACGGACCCCACCCCGGAGGACCCGTGACCCGACCGGCGCTCATCGGCCTGGACGGCCGCTCGGGGTCGGGCAAGACCGTCCTCGCCGCCGCGCTCGCGGCCCGGATCGCGCCGTTCGCGCGCGTCGAGGTGATCGAGATCGAGTCCATGTACCAGGGCTGGGACGGGCTGGCCGCCGCGGTGGGCGACGACGGCCCCTACCCGGCCGTCGTGCGCGCGCTGCGGGAGCGGGGCACGGCGACCTGGACCACGTGGGACTGGCACCGCGCCGCCCCCGGTCCGCCGCGGCGGACCGCGCCGGCCGACGTCGTGGTGTGCGAGGGCGTGGGTGCGCTCAGCACCGCCGCCCGACCGCTGCTCGACCTGGCGGTGTGGCTCGAGCTCGAGACCCCCGCGCGGCGCACGCGGGCGCTGGCCCGGGACGGTGAGACCTTCGCCCCGCACTGGGACCGCTGGGCCGCACAGGAGGAGGACTACCTGGCCCGGCACGCCCCGCGCGCCGCGGCGGACCTGGTCCTGCGCCTGCCCTCCGCCTGACGGGGGCGCCGCCCGGGGTCGGGGCGTCGGGGGTCTGCGTGCGGGCCGGCCGGGCGCCGGGACCGGAGCGGTACGCTCCGCTTAGGTGTAGCATCGGAGGCGGCGTGCCGCGTCCGGCCGCGTCCCACCCCAGCGCAAGGAGACCTCCCCTTCCCATGGCGACACTGCTCTACCGTCTCGGCCTCGGCGCCGCCCGCCGCCCCCTCCTCGTGATCCTCGCCTGGGTGCTCGCCCTGGCCCTCGCCGTCGGCGGGTTCCTCGCCTTCGGCGGCACGCTCTCCTCCACCGTCACCATCCCCGGCACGCCCACCGCCCAGGTCACGGACCGCCTCAAGGAGGAGTTCCCGGAGGCCTCCCGCGGTAGGGGCCAGGTCGTGTTCACCACCGAGGACGGCTCCCCCCCTGACCGACGCCCAGCGCGAGCAGATCACCGCCCTGCTGGACGACGTCGCCGAGCAGCCGGCCGTGGAGGGCGTCGTGGACCCGTTCGAGGCCCAGGCCCAGCGGGACGACGCCCGCACCCGGCTCGACGAGGGCCGCGCCGAGCTGGCCGACGGCGAGCAGCGCCTCGCGGACGGACGCCAGGAGATCGAGGACGGCCGGGCCGAGCTCGAGCGGCGCACGGCCGAGGCCGACGCGGGCGAGCAGCGCCTCGCCGAGGCCGCCGCCCAGCTGGACGAGGGGCAGGCCGCGCTCGACGCCGCGCGCGCCGACCTCGAGGAGCGTGGCCTGGAGGCCCTGCCGGCCGACGCCCTGGCCCCGCTCCGGGAGGCCGAGCAGAAGGTGGCCGACGGCCAGGAGCAACTCGACGCCGGCCGCGCCGAGCTCGAGGAGCAGGCGGAGCGTCTCGAGGCCGGCCAGGCCGAGATCGACGCACAGCGGCAGGAGCTCGAGGCCGGGCAGGCCGAGCTCGGCGACCGGTGGACCGAGCTCGAGGCCGGGCAGGCCGAGCTCGACGCCCAGGCCGAGCAGCTGGCCGCGGGCCGCGCCGAGCTCGAGCAGGCCCGGGACGCCGCGCTGGCCGAGGCCGAGGCCGCCGGCATCCCGGCGGAGCAGGTCGCCGCGCAGTTCGCCGACCAGGAGGCGCAGCTCGCCGCCGGCGAGGCACAGCTGGCGGCCGGTCAGGACCAGGCCGACGCCGCCCGCGCGCAGCTGGAGGCCGCCCAGGCCGAGGCCGACGCGGGCGCCGAACAGCTCGCGGCCGCCCAGGCGGAGGCCGACGACGGCGCCGCCCGACTCGCCGCCGGCCGGCAGCAGCTGCAGGAGTCCGAGGCCGAGCTCGAGGCCGGCCGCGAGCAGGTGGCCGCGGGACGGCAGCAGGCCCTGGACGCGGCCGAGGCCGAGCTCGACGCGCAGCAGCAGAAGATCGACGAGGGCCGGGCCGAGTACGAGCGCGGCGTCGCCGAGCTCGAGGACGGCCGGGCCCAGCTGGCCGCCGGCGCGGAGCGCCTGGACCAGGCCGAGGCCGACCTCGCCGACGGCCGCGCCGAGCTGGACGACGGCCGCGTCGAGGCCGAGCGCGGCGAGCGCACCCTGGCCCTCGCGGAGGACTTCCGCACCGTGTCCGAGGACGGCAGCACCGCCGTCGGGATCGTCACCTTCACCACGCCGACCCCGGACGTCACCGCCGAGGACAAGGAGGCGGTCACCGGCGCCCTCACCGGCGCGGACATCGACGGCGTCGCCGTGCATCCCTCCCAGGAGCTCAACGCCACCGTGTCCTCCCTGCTCGGCCCGGGCGAGGTCGTGGGCCTCGTGGTCGCCGCGATCGTGCTGGTGGTCATGCTCGGCACCCTCGTGGGCGCGGGTCTGCCGCTGGTCAACGCGCTGGTGGGCGTGGGCGTGGGCGCCGCCGGGGCGCTCGCGTTCTCCTCCGCCGTGGAGATGATCTCCGTGACCCCGGTGCTCGGGGTGATGCTGGGCCTGGCCGTGGGCATCGACTACGCGCTGTTCATCGTCAACCGGCACCGCCAGGAGCTGCGTCGCGGCACGGGCCTGCACGAGTCGATCGCGCTGGCCAACGGCACCTCCGGCAACGCCGTGGTGTTTGCCGGCATCACCGTGATCGTCGCCCTCGTGGGCCTGAACGTCACCGGCATCCCGTTCCTGGGCCTGATGGGCACCGTGGGCGCGGTCTGCGTGGCCGTGGCCGTGCTGGTGGCCGTCACCCTGACCCCGGCCCTGCTCTCCCTGGCCGGGATGCGGATCCTCTCGAAGAAGGAGCGGGCCCGCCTCGCCGACGAGGGTCCCGCCTCCGTCGCCGAGGGCTCCGCCGCCGTGCGCCGCGCCGGGCGCCGCTCGACCATGTCCACCCCGGCCGCGATCGCCTCGGCCCTGGCGGCCGTCGCCCTGCTGGTGCTCGTGGCCCTGCCGGTCGGCTCGATGCGCCTGGGCCTGCCGGACGGCGGGTCCGAGCCGGAGGGCTCCGACTCGCAGGTTGCGTACGAGCTCACCGCCGAGAAGTTCGGCGAGGGCTACAACGGCCCGCTCGTGGTGACCGTGGACCTGCCCGCCGGCCTGGACGAGGACGCGGCCGAGGACGCCCGCCTGGCGGTGGGCGAGCAGCTCGCCGGCCTCGAGCACGCGCACGCCGTGGTGCCCGCGGGCTTCAACGAGGACCGCACCGTCACCATGTTCCAGGTGCTGCCCGAGGAGGGCCCGAACGCCGTCTCCACCGAGGAGCTGGTGCGCGACCTGCGCGCCACCGAGCCGGCCGGCGAGGCCTCCAACCTCGGCGTGGCCGGCATGACCAGCGGGTTCATCGACGTCTCGGAGAAGCTCTCCGACGCCCTGCCCCTCTACCTGGGCGTGGTGGTGGGCCTGTCCCTGCTGATCATGGTGCTGGTGTTCCGCTCGATCCTGGTGCCGCTGATCGCCACCGGCGGGTTCGTGCTCTCCATGTTCGCCGCCATGGGCGGCGTGGTGGCCATCTACCAGTGGGGCTGGCTCGGCTCGGTGTTCGGGGTCCACAACCCCGGCCCCGTGCTCAGCTTCCTGCCGACCATCATGATCGGCGTGCTGTTCGGCCTGGCCATGGACTACCAGCTGTTCATCGCCTCCGGCATGCGCGAGGCCTACGCCCACGGCCTGCCCGCCCGCCAGGCCGTGCTGACCGGCCTGCGCTCGGGCCGGGCCGTCGTGATCGCCGCGGCGATCATCATGATCTCCGTGTTCGGCGGGTTCATCTTCGCCCACGACGCGATGATCCGCCCGATGGGCTTCGGCCTGGCCTTCGGCGTGCTGCTGGACGCGTTCGTGGTGCGCCTGCTCCTGATGCCGGCGCTGATGCACCTGCTCGGCGAGAAGGCGTGGTGGCTGCCGCGCTGGCTCGACCGGATCATGCCGGACGTGGACGTGGAGGGCGCCCAGCTCGAGCGCGCCCACGCCCCGGCGCAGCCCTCCGTCCCCGCCCCGGACGGCGGCGCCCACCGGGCCTGACCGCCCCCGACTGATGCCCGCCCCCGGCCCCGATCGGCCGGGGGCGGGCGTCTATCCTGGGCGGATGCGTCCCACCGCCTTCTCCCCCGCCGCCGGCTCGCCCGTCCTCGTCCTGCTCGAGACGGACGCGGACGGCGCCCCCGCCCCGCGGCTCGCGGACCCGGCCGTCCCGCACCTGAGCGTCACGGACCAGGGGGTCACGCGCGGCGACGGCATCTTCGAGACGGCGCTCGCCGTCGCCGACGGGCTCGGGACCCTGCGCATGCGCAAGCTCGGAGCCCACCTCGGCCGGCTGGCCGCGTCCGCCGCCGCCCTGCAGCTGGCCGCCCCCGAGGCGGCGGCGTGGGAGGCCGCCGTCGCGCTGGGTCTGCGTGCGTTCTCCGAGGCCAACGACGTCGCGCCCGGGGACCGTCTCGCCGTGCGCCTGACCGTCACCCGCGGCCCGGACGCGGCTCCCGGCGCGGTGCCCACGCCCACCGCGTGGGCGCTGCTGAGCCCGGCCCCGGCGATCCAGGACGAGGAGCGGCAGCGGGGGCTGCGGGTGCTGCTGCTGGACCGCGGCATCGACTCGCAGGCCCCCGAGCGCTCCCCGTGGCTGCTCACCGGCGCGAAGACCCTCTCCTACGCCGTGAACATGGCCGCCCTGCGCTACGCCCGCGCGCACGGCGCCGACGACGTCGTCTTCACCAGCGCGGACGGCTACCTGCTCGAGGGCCCCACCTCCACGGTGCTGATCGTGCGCACCGGGGAGGACGGCGTCCGCCGCCTCCTCACCCCGCTGCGCCAGAAGGGCATCCTCGCCGGCACGTCGCAGGCCGTGATCTTCGCGGCCGCCCACGCGGACGGCTGGGAGCTCGGCTACGGCCCGCTCGTCCCGGCGGACCTCCAGGGCGCCGAGGGCGTCTGGCTCGTCTCCTCGGTGCGCGGCGTCCTGCCGGTGCGCGCCGTCGACGGCGTCGAGATCCCCGTGGACCACGAGCTCACCGGCATGCTGCAGGCCCATCTGGACGCCGACGGCGACCCCGGCCGGCACGTCAGCGGCGACCCGGTGCCCACCGCGGGCTAGGCTGGGGACCGGCCCGTCCGGCGTCGTCGGCCGCGGCCGCAACCGCACGTGAGATCCCCGACCACGGAAGGCGCACCATGAACACGCTCGCCCAGAAGGCCCTGTCCGCCGGCATCACGCTGGTCGGCGGCATCGTCGGCTCCCGCGTGGTGGCGGGCGGCTGGCGGCTCGTCACCGGCCACAGCGCCCCGAACGACGCGGCCGACGAGACGCTGCCCCTCATCGAGGCCCTGTCCTTCGCGTTCATCTCCGCGGGCGTCGCGGCGCTGCTGAAGGTCGCCGGCCAGCGCGGCGCCGGCGCCGCGATCCGCAAGGTGTCCGAGTCCACCGCGCACCGCGTGGACCACGAGGTCTGAGCCGCCCCGCCACCACCACGACGACGGCCGCCGCCCGGAGGGATCCGGACGGCGGCCGTCGTGCTATGCGGGGTGGTGTCAGCGGCGCCCGCGCGGCCGGGCGCCGGCGCGGCGCGGCCCGGGGTCCGCCGGGGGCTCGGCGCGACGGACGACGGCGGCCAGCTCGTCCCGGTGCAACAGCTCACGGCGGGCGTGCTTGGTGCGGTAGCCCGTACGGCCCACCAGGTGGGAGGCCACCGGGGCCGTGACCATCTGGGTGACCCACGCCAGCAACAGCACGGGCAGCCACACCCACGACCGCCACTCGATCGCCAGCCCGGCGAGCATGAGCAGCAGGCCGAGGACCTGCGGCTTGGCGGCGGCGTGCATGCGGGCCAGCAGGTCCGGGAGCACGAACAGGCCCACGCCGGCCACCAGGGAGAAGAAGGCACCGCTGACGAGCAGGAACGCGGCCAGCCAGTCCAGGAGCGTGGCGGTGTCGGTCATCGGCCCTCCTCCCCGCCCGGCACGTCCGTGGTGCCGGGCACGCGCGCCTGGTCCTCGAGCGAGTGGTCCGGGCGCCGGTCCTCCGCGAAGCGCGCCACCGTCACCGAGCCGACGAAGCCGACGGTGGCGGCCAGCACCACGAGGACCACGTGGTGGGTGTGGCGGTGCACGGCCATCTCCAGGACGAGCATCCCGGAGAACACCACGAGCAGCACGTCCGTGGCGACCGCCCGGTCCAGCAGCGAGGGGCCGCGCACGATCCGGTCGAGCGCACCGACGGCGCCGACCACGAGCAGCGCCCCGCCGGCCCACGTGGCCAGGTCCATGGGGTCCATCAGGCCTCCTCCTTCGGGGGGCGGGCGGCGGGGGGCGCCGAACTCGGGAAGCGGCGGACCAGCTCGAGGTCCTCACGCGTGCCGACGGCGCGGATGATGCCCGCCTCCACGTCGAGGGCCTTGGCGCGGAAGCCCGCCACGTCCTCGTCCGTGGTCGCGTCGAGCACGTGCAGGTACAGGACGGAGCGGACCCGGTCCACGTCCAGCACGATCGAGCCCGGCACCAGGGCCAGGGCGTGGCTGACGAGCGTGATGATGAGGTCGTCGTGGCTGCGCAGCGGGACGCCCACGATCGAGCCGCGGGCGCGGCGGCCACGCAGCAGCACCGTCCCGGCCACGTTGACTGAGGCGCGCACGACGTCGACGAGGAACCGCACCGTGAACACGAGGGACCACCAGGGGTTCAGACGGCCGCTGAACGGGATGCTCGGCATCGGGAAGAGCCCGATGATCAGCAGCGCGAAGGCGAGGCCGGTCAGGGCCACGTGCGGAGCGAAGTCCTGCCACAGGGCGCACCACACGGCCACCATCACGAGGATCAGCGGCCACTGGGCCACGATGCCCCGGATCCGGTCGGGGCGCACCACGCCGCGGCGGGCGGAGTCACTTCCGGGCATCGTGCACCTCCGTCGGGTCGACGCTGAGGGTGGCCGCGGCCCGCTCGGCCGCGGCGTCGTCGAGCACCGCCGCGATGTAGGGCGAGCGGTCGAGCATGTCCGTGGCGGCCTCGTCGGCCAGCGCGAACAGCGGACCGGCGGCCACCGTGAACACCAGCGTCAGGCCCACGAGCGCCGTGGTGGGCAGCACGAGGCCCGGCTCGAGCGGGCGGGGGCGCTCGCCACGGGCGACGGCCCGCTCGTAGGCGGCCACGAGCTGGGCGGGCGGGTGCTCCACGTCCTCGACGCGGCGCCAGAACGCGCGGGTCCACACGCGCACCACCACGAGCAGGGTCAGCAGGGACACGAGCAGGGACACGCCCACCAGCGTGTAGGCCAGGGGCGTGGCCTGCTCGACGCCGCCGCGCAGCAGGCCGACCTTGCCGAGGAAGCCGGAGAACGGCGGGATGCCGCCGAGGTTGAGCGCGGGCACGAGGAACAGGACGCTCACGAACGGGGAGACCTTCGCCAGGGACCCGAGGCGGTCGATGTTCGCGGTGCCGGCGCGGTTCTCGATCAGGCCCGTGACGAGGAAGAGCGCGGTCTGCACGGTGATGTGATGGGCCACGTAGTACACGGTGGCCGCCAGCCCCGCCTCCGTGGCCAGGCCCAGGCCGAAGATCATGTAGCCGATGTGGGAGACGAGGATGAAGGACAGGATGCGCTTGATGTCCGTCTGGGCCAGCGCGCCGAGGATGCCCACCACCATGGTCAGCGCGGCCACCACGAGCAGGAGCGCGTTGACGTGCTCCCCCGGGAAGAGCAGCGTCTCGGTGCGGATCATCGCGTACACGCCCACCTTGGTGAGCAGGCCCGCGAACACCGCGGTCACCGGGGCGGGCGCGGTGGGGTACGAGTCCGGCAGCCAGAAGGACAGCGGGAACACGGCCGCCTTGATGCCGAAGCCCACCAGGAGCAGCACGTGCAGGACCATCTGCACGTCGGTGGGCAGCTCGCCCAGCTTCACGGCCAGGTCCGCCATGTTCACGGTGCCGGTGGCCGCGTAGATCATCGCGATCGCGATCAGGAACACCACCGAGGAGAGCACGGAGACCACCACGTAGGTGACGCCCGCGCGGATGCGCTGGGCGGTGCCCCCCATGGTCAGCAGCACGTAGGAGGACGTCAGGAGGATCTCGAAGCCCACGTAGAGGTTGAACAGGTCGCCGGCGAGGAACGCGTTGGACACGCCCGCCACGAGGATCAGGAACGTGGGGTGGAAGATCGAGACCGGCCCACCCTCGTCCCGGTTGATCAGCCCCTGCGCCGAGGCGTACAGCAGCACCGCCAGGGTGATCAGCGCCGACACCACGAGCATGAGGGCCGAGAGCCGATCCACCACGAGGCTGATGCCCAGCGGGGCCGGCCAGCCGCCGAGGTGGACGGCCGCGACCCCGGTGTCCCAGACCGCGGCCAGCAGCAGCGCGTCCAGCACGAGGGTGAGCACGAGCGCGGAGACCGTGACGGTGATCTGCGCGCGGGGGCGGCGCACGAGCATGAAGGTCACGGCCGCGCCCAGCACGGGCAGCATGACGGCCAGCGGGGCCAGGTCGGTCAGGGGGACGGAACCGATGCTCATGCGCGCTCCCCGCCCTCGGGACGGCGGCCGCGGGACGCTGCCCCGGATCCGGTGGGCGCCTGGGGGGCGGGCGTGGCGTGCTGCACCTGGGGCCGTGCCTCCGTCGCGTGCTCGTAGTGGGCGTTGGGGTCCGCGGCGTCGTCCAGGAACTCGGAGGACTCCTCCACGAGCTCCGCGTCGTCCTCCGCGTCCCAGGCGGGCATCCGGGCGATCTTGACGTCCTCCGCGTCCACCTCGACCTCGTCCTCGCGGACGAGCAGCCACGAGCGGTAGATCATGGCGGTCAGGAACGCGACCACGGCGAAGCCGATCACGATCGCGGTGAGGATCAGCGCCTGCGGCAGCGTGTCCGCGTACTCGTGCGGGTCCCGTCCGCGCACGAACAGCGGGGCCAGGCCCGTGCCGCCCGAGGAGAGGAACAGCAGCATGATGGCGCCGTTGTTGATCAGCACGATGCCGAGCAGGATGCGCGTCAGGCTGCGCTCGAGCACCAGGTAGATCCCCCCGGCGAACATCACGCCCATCGCCAGGAGCAGGGCCAGGTCGACGGTCATCATCGGGCGGCCTCCGGGGCGTCGGGGGTGGACGGGGTGGGCATGCGCGGATGACGACGGCGGGCCGCGGCGCGCAGGCGGGCGCGGCGGGCCTCCTCGCCCCGGCGGTCCACCTCACCGCCGAGCGAGCGCAGCACGTCGATCACGAGCCCGACCACCACGAGGTACACGCCGATGTCGAACGCCGTGGCCGAGACCAGCTTGAGGGCGTCGCCGAACAGCGGCAGGTCGGTGAACTCCACCACATAGGACTGCAGGATCTGCCCGCCGAAGAAGAGCGGGGCGATCCCGGTGAGCGTGGCGATCGCCAGGCCCAGGCCGATCATGGGCCCGGCCGGGATCACGGAGGCCTCCTGCAGCTCGTACCGGCCGCCGGCGAGGAAGCGCAGCGTGAGGGCCAGGCCTGCGAGCAGGCCGCCGGCGAAGCCGCCGCCGGGGGTGTTGTGCCCGGCCAGCAGCAGGTAGACGGAGAGCAGCATCATGATCGGGAACATGAAGCGGGTGACGACCTCGAGGATGATCGAGCGCCGCTCGGGGGCCATCGTGTGGCCGGCCACGAGCCACTGGCCCTTGCGATCGTCCACAGCGAAGCTGCGCACGACGGACAGCTCGCGGGCCCCGAGCGAGGAGTCGGCGCCGAAGTCGCCGACGGAGCCGGGGGCGACGTCGTCGATGCTGCGGGTGCGCCCGTCGCGGTGCTGCAGGAAGATCAGGGAGGCCACGCCGGTGGCCGCGGCGGCCAGCACCGTGATCTCGCCCCACGTGTCCCACGCGCGGATGTCCACGAGGGTGACGTTCACGGCGTTCGTGCCGTAGCCGTCCGTGTAGGCGAGCTCCGGCATGGGCAGCGAGATCCGCTCCGCCGTGCGGGCGGCCAGCGCGGTGGCGGCGATCCACATCATGGTCAGCGCGAACCCGACGGCCACGGCCAGGCGGCCCAGCCGCCGCGAGCCGGTGCGGCGGTCGTACCAGTCCGGCGGCAGCACGCGCAGGCCCAGGATGAGGGTGACCAGGATGATGGTCTCCACGAGCACCTGGGTGATCGCGAGGTCCGGGGCGCCGCGCATCGCGAACAGGGCGGCGGCGCCGTAGCCGGTCACGGACACCAGCATGATCGCCTTGAAGCGGCGGCGCGCGCGGACGGCGAACACGGTGGCGACGGCGATCATCAGCACCACGACCAGCTGCGCCGGGGTCTGGAACCAGGCGACGTCCGCGGAGAGGAACGAGGTGGCCAGCGTGCGCTCGCTGCGCCCCACGGGGAAGAGCAGGAACGCGGCCGGCAGCAGGAACGCGGTGGCCAGGATGATGCCCAGGTAGCGGCGCAGGGAGCCGGTCTGGGTGCGCCCCGTGACCCAGATGGCGACCTCGTCGAGGGCGCCGGTGATCTTCCGGTACGTGCGCAGGGCGTCGACCGGGAACTCGACGCGGCGCTGGAACGCCTCGACTCCCGGCCGGCCGAGGGCGAGCAGCGCGCCGAGCACCCAGACCCCCGCGGAGAGGGCGAGGATGGGCGTCCAGCCGTGCCACAGGGCCAGGTAGGCCGGCGCCTCCTCCGGGTCCAGCGGCGGCAGGGAGCCCGTGTGGGCGGTGATGATCCCCTCCACCGGGCCGGGCAGGAAGGCGAGCACCAGGCCGGCGAGCGCGAGCAGCGCGGCCGGGGCCAGCTCGAGGGTGGTGACGCGGGTGTGGAAGCGCGTGACGGGGACCGCGGCCCCCTCCTCGTCCCGCTTGGCGGCGAACGAGCCCCACAGGAACCGCCACGTGTAGGCGAAGGTGAGCACCGAGCCCACGGTCATGAGCACGAGCGGCGTCCAGCCCCACACGTCCGCGTGCGCCACGCCGTGGGCGGCCAGGCCCTCCAGGACGGACTCCTTGGCCACGAAGCCGAACAGCGGAGGCAGGCCGGCCATGGACAGGCCCGCCACCACGGCGACGGCGGCCAGGGCCGGGTGGCGGCGGCCGATCCCGGAGAGCTGGCGCAGATCGCGCGTGCCGGCCTCGTGGTCGATGATGCCGACCACCATGAACAGGGGGGCCTTGAACACCGCGTGGGCCAGGAGCATGGCGAGGCCGGCCATGGCGGCGTCGCGGGTGCCCAGCCCGTTGGCCACCATGAGGAAGCCGAGCTGGGAGACCGTGCCATACGCGAGGACGAGCTTGATGTCTGTCTGCCGCAGGGCGCGCCAGCCGCCGAGCAGCAGGGTCCACAGACCCACGCCGATCACGAGGACCTGCCACATGGCGAGGCCGTGGAACTCCGGGGCCAGGCGGGCCACGAGGAAGACGCCGGCCTTCACCATGGCCGCCGCGTGCAGGTACGCGGACACGGGGGTCGGCGCGGCCATCGCGCCCGGCAGCCAGAAGTGGAAGGGGGCCTGGGCGGACTTCGTGAGGGCGCCGATCAGCACCAGGGCGACGGCGACCTCGAGCAGCCCGCGCAGCCCGGCGTCGGCCATGAGGGCGGGGGCGGCCTCGAGGACCCCGGAGATCCGCCAGGACCCGGCGAAGTGGGCCAGCATGATCAGGCCCGCGAGCATGGCCAGGCCGCCGAACGTGGTGACGATCAGGGCGGTGATGGCGGAGCGGCGGGCGAAGATGCGGTGGCCCGAGTAGCCGATCAGCAGGAAGGACAGGACGGACGTGATCTCCCAGAAGGTGTAGAGCACCATCAGGTCGTCCGTGGTGACGAGCCCGAACATCGCGCCGGCGAACGCCAGCAGCTGCCCGCCGAACACCGCGTTGCGCGGCTCGTGCTCCCGGAAGTAGCGGGCGCAGTAGGCCAGGACCAGCGCGCCGACTCCCAGCACGATCAGGGACATGAACGCGGCCAGCACGTCCATGCGGAACGCGAGCTCGGTCTCGAGGTACGGCACCCACGGCACGGCGCGGTCCAGGCGCGCCGCCGAGGCCGGGACCGGCCGGCCGGCGTCGAGCGCCTCCTGCAGCGCGAACACGTGCGGCAGCTGAGTGAGCAGCCAAACGAAGCCCGCCGCGGGAGCGGCGGCGAGCAGATAGAACCCCTGACGTCCCGTCCACCGGAAGAGCACCGGGGCGGCGAGCGCGACGACGAAGAGCGCGGTCAGGATGACGAGCATGCGGTCCCTTCGTCAGGCACGGGCGAGGGTCCGGTCCAGCCTAACGGAGGGATGCGCCCCACCCGGGGTCAGCGGACCGATTCCGCGCTCCGCGTGATCGGCTCCGTGACCCGGGCGAACAGCAGCCCACCGGCCACGAGCACGACGGCGATCACGGGGATGACCACCCGGTTGTCCGGGTGCAGGGCGAGCGCGAGCGTGACGAGCGCGGGCGTGATGAACCCGACCGCGCGGCCCGTGGTGGCGTACAGCCCGAACACCTCGCCAGCCGTCCGCGGCGTGGTGAGCCGGCCCAGGAACGCGCGCGAGGCCGACTGCACCGGGCCCACGAACAGGCACAGCGCCAGCCCGCCGACCCAGAACGCGAGGGTGCCCGAGGCGAAGAAGAGCGCCCCGGCCACGAGGACCATGGCGGCCAGCGAACCGAGGATCACCCGGCGCGGACCGACCGCGTCGTCGAGCCGCCCGCCCACGAAGGCGCCCAGGGCGGCCACCACGTTGGCCGCGATCGCGAACAGGATCACGTCCGAGGCCGCCAGCCCGTAGACCGTGGTGCCCAGGATGGCGCCGTAGACGAACACCGCGCCCACGCCGTCGCGGAACACCGCCGAGGCCACGAGGAACCACAGCGTGTTCCGGTCCTCGCGCCACATCCGGGCCAGCGTGGCCCCCAGCTCGCGGTAGGAGCCCAGCACCGACTCACGGCGCGGCCCGCCGTCCGCCGCCGGGGCGGGGGCCGGGTCCGGCACGGCCACCAGCACGGGGATCGCGAACACGAGGAACCACGCGGCGGCCACGAGCGCGACCACCCGGATGTTCAGCGCCGCGTCCTCCGTGACGCCGAACCAGTGCGCGTCCCCCGAGACGAAGCCCACGAACACGATCAGCAGCAGCAGGATGCCGCCGAGATACCCCGCGCCCCAGCCGATGCCCGAGATCCGGCCGATCGTGGCCGGCGTCGAGATGTGCACGAGGATCGCGTTGACCTGCACCTCCGCGAACTCGAAGAACACCGTGCCCAGGGCGATCAGGGTGACGCCCAGCAGCAGGGAGGACTCCTCCGGGGTGACCCAGAAGCAAGCTGCGGTGCACGCGATCACGGCGCCCGTGGTCAGCGCCAGCCAGAGGCGGCGCCGTCCCGCGCCGTCCGCCCGACGCCCCAGCACGGGCGCGGTGACCGCGATGACGACGCCGGCCACCGCCATCGCCGTCGAGAGCCAGGCCGTGCCCCGCTCGTCCGGCCCGAACGCGTCCGAGGCCAGGTAGGTGCCGAACACGAAGGTGACCATGACCGCGTTGAACGCGGCCGAGCCCCAGTCCCACAGCGCCCACGCGGCCACCTGGCGGCGCGGGGCGGCGGAGGCGACCGGCGGGAGCGCGACGTCGGTCATCGCTCGATGCGGGTGAGGTGGAAGTCCCGGTGCGCCCGGGAGGCCGTGGGCCCGCGCTGACCCTGGTACCGGTTCTGGTTGGCCCCGGTGCCGTACGGCGACTGGGCCGACGAGGAGAGCCGGAAGAAGCACAGCTGGCCGATCTTCATCCCCGGCCACAGCGTGATGGGCAGCGTGGCCACGTTGGACAGCTCGAGCGTGACGTGCCCGGAGAACCCGGGGTCGATGAACCCGGCGGTCGAGTGCGTCAGCAGGCCCAGCCGCCCCAGCGAGGACTTGCCCTCGAGGCGGGCGGCGAGGTCGTCCGGCAGCGTGACCTGCTCATAGGTGGAGCCGAGCACGAACTCCCCCGGATGCAGGATGAACGCCTCGTCCGGGTCCACCTCCACCAGCCGGGTCAGCTCGTCCTGCTCCTGGCGCGGGTCGATGTGCGCGTACCGGTGGTTGTCGAAGAGCCGGAAGAACCGGTCCAGGCGCACGTCCACGGACGCGGGCTGGACCATCGCCGGGTCGAGGGGGTCCAGGCCCACGCGCCCGGAGTCGAGCTCGGCGCGGATGTCGCGGTCGGAGAGCAGCACGGCTCAGTCCATTCGCACGACGACGGCCAGCGGGGTGCGCTCGCGGCCCTGGCCCAGCGGGTTGTCCGCGAAGGCGGCTTCGAGGACGGCGGCCGACGCGGCGGTGTCCTTGCCGAGGGCGTTGCGGCCGATGTCGTTGGCGTCCATCACGACGGTGCCGGCGAAGGAGGCCTTCGCCCAGGCCGGGATGTCCGCCGCCCGGATCATCGCCGAGACCTCGGCGGCCACCCGGTCCGGCTCGGCCGGCGGCAGCTTGGCCGAGACGTTGGCCGGGAACGTGGAGTAGGTGGTGGGCCCGTCGATCGCGCGGACGTTGCCGCCCACCACGTTGTAGAACACACCGCGCTTGCCGGCGACCTTGCCGGCGGCGCCGGCCGCCGCGGAGAGCACGATGCGCGGCAGGCCCGCCTCCTGGATGGCCAGCTGCATGGTGGTGGGATCGCCCAGGCCGATGCCCGCGGGCGTGCGGGTGACCAGGCGGGAGAGGACGCGGGCGGCCACGGAGGGGCGGACCTCCCACGTGTAGTAGGAGCGACCCTGGGTGATGGCCACGATCTTCTCGGACACGGAGAAGTGCCACGGGGCGTCCTGCGGCATCGCGTCCGCGGGCAGGTCGCGGAAGAAGTCCTCGATCTCGCCGCGCAGGTAGGCCTGCAGGTCCGTGTCCCGGTCCACCAGGCCGGTCTGCACCGGGAAGCGGCGGTAGCGGCGGCCGTCCTCGGCGGAGACCAGGTCGAGCTCCTTGCCCGGGTTCGGCTCGTGGTCCGGTTTGGCCGGTGCCGGGGCGGTGGGGGCCTCGTCGACCGCGGTGGCGGGGCCGGCCGGGGCGGCGTCCGCGTCCACCGCGTCGCGCAGCCAGAGCTCGAGGTTGAGCAGGCGCCAGAAGCGCTCGGGGTCGTGCCGGCGCGGGTGGGCGAGGAAGTCCTCGAAGAGCGCGCGGACGGTGGGCGCGTCGGCGTACGGGCGGGCGGCGAACGAGTCGGAGGCGAACACCTCGCGGACCGGCTCGCGCAGGGCGAGCAGCAGGCCGGCCGCGGCGTCGTCGTCCGCGTGGCGGGCCGGCGGGAGGACGGCGTCCACCAGGCCGGCGAGCCGCCCGCGCGGCACGCCGCGATCGGCGGGGGGGCCCGCCCCC
>NZ_JXSP01000034.1:0-541 GCF_000946635.1 Micrococcus sp. MS-ASIII-49 | reverse complement strand
TCAGATGCATCGGATGTTCCTCCGGGGCGCTCGTCCGCGTGGGCGTCGACGAAGGCCGAGTTCAGCAGCGCCTCGACGGGCACGTCGGCGCGCTCGCGGGAGTCGGCCAGGCGTGCGGCGACGTCGCGGCGGGTCGCGGTCAGGGTGCGCGCGGCACCGCGCAGGCCGCGGGGCGCGTCGGCGGCCGAAGGCGTCGGGGCGGGGCGGCCGCACACGTGCGCGGTCGAGGCCAGGGGGCCGCCGTGGGCGCGGATCGCGGCGCGGACCGACTCGAGGTCGGCGACCGGGGACGGCGTCGCGGCGGGGGCCAGCGGTGCGGGCCGGGGACCGCCGACGAGGAAGGGGCGGTCCGCCTCCCCGAACGCGAGGTAGCGGTACACCGCCGCGTCGTCGGGGCGGGCGGGGACCTGGGCCGCGTCGGCCGTGGTGTCGCGCATGGGACGTCCTTCCGGGACAGGGGCTGCCGGACGCGTCCGGCCGCGGCCGGGCGCGGTTCGGACTCTACCAGCGGCCCCCGGCGCACTTTCGTTCGGGAAACGGC
>NZ_JXSP01000033.1:0-12327 GCF_000946635.1 Micrococcus sp. MS-ASIII-49 | reverse complement strand
GGGAGGGGCCCCCCGGGGCCGGGCGGGCGCCCTCGCGCCCGCCCGACCCGTGGTGGTCGTCCGGCCGGCCGGCGGGGTCAGTGGTCGGCATGGTCCTCCGATTCGTGGGACTCGCCACCGTGGTACGACTCGTTGGCGCCGGTGAAGGGCCGGACCACGGAGGTGACCTCGAGGGTGGAGCCGTCCTCCAGCTCGAGGTCGTAGGTCACGTCCTCACCCGGCTCGATCGGGTCGGTCAGGCCCAGGAACATCACGTGGTTGCCGCCCGGGGCGAGCTCGAAGCTCCCTCCGGCGGGCACGGTGAAGCCGTCGGGGCTCCGCTGCATCACCATCTGGCCGTCCTCGCCGGAGACCATCTCGTGGAGCTCGACCGTCTCACCCAGCTCCGAGCGGACGCCGACGACGTGCAGGTCCTGGTCCGAGGAGTTCTCGAGCATGCCGAAGGAGCCGGTCATGCCCTCCTCGGTGGCCTTCGTCCAGGGGTCGGTGATCGTGAGGCCGGCGGCCTGGCCGTCCGCGGTGGACGCGGCCGACGAGGAATCCGAGGCCGGGGCGGCGCCCGTGGCCGGCGCGACGCTCGAGGCATCCGACGCGCTCGGGGCGGAGCCGGCCTCGTCTCCGGCGCAGGCCGTCAGGCCGAGGGCGGCAACGGCGAGCACGGCGGCGGCGCCGAGGCGGCGAGGGGCGCGGGGGGAGGAGGTGGTCATGTCTGTGGGGTTCCTTGTCAGGCGGGCGCGCGACGACGCGCGGGGCGTGCGGGCGCGCGAGGGCGGGGCCGGTCCCCTCGTGGGGCCGGCCGGGGGTCAGAGGTCAGCGGCCGTCGTCGAGGTGGCCGAGCGCGCGGGCGCGGCGGCCCATAAGGAGGAAGGCCACCACGAGCACGGCCAGGCCGGCGATGCCGGCGACCCACACCCAGGCGGGCAGCGCGTCGGAGTCCGCGGGCTGCGCGGCGTCGGAGGCGTCCGCCTGCGCGGTCGCCTCGGCCGAGACGGCGTCGCCCTGGCCTGCCGCGGCCTCCGGGGAGGCGGCGATCGAGGCCCCGGAGACGGCGGAGCCGCAGCCCTGGGGCGCGGTGCCGGCGGCCGGTGCGGCCGGGTCGTCCACCGCGAAGTCGAACGAGCGCTCCTCGGAGTGCCCGTCCGAGTAGACGACGCGGTAGGCGACCTCGTAGTCGCCGTTGGGCAGCCCCTCGCACAGCGGCGCGGAGAAGGTGGGGCCGTCCACGGTGCCGGCGGCGGACTGCCACTGGTTGCGGTCGGCGTCGCGGACCTGCAGGAGGTTCTGGATGCCCTCGCCGTCGATCAGGTCGCCGCTGAAGGTCAGCGAGACCTCCGACGGCGCCGTCGTGACGGTCTCGTCGACCGCGGGGGCGGTGCGGATGAGCTCGTCGTGTGCGGCCGCGGGGGCGGCCCCGGCGACGACGAGGGCGGGCAGCAGGGCGAGTCCGGCGGCGGCGCGAGCGGCGCGGCGGACAGGGGTGGTCTGGTGATGCATGGTGGTGTCCTCACGGGTCTGCCGCGGTCCCGGACGGGAGTCGCGGGCGGACCGTTCCGAAGGGTCGTCGGGCGCGGTCGGGCCTCGAGACGCGGACGGAGCCGGCGTCCTCAGGCCGCTAGGGCGAACGGCGGGCCGCGCCGCCCCGGAGAGCTGAGGAGGGCGAGGGACGTCGCCGGCCGGAGCGCCGGCGGGACGGGTACACGGACGCGGGCCGGCGTCGGCAGGGGGCCGTGCGCGGCCGGCGGCGGGCAGACGGCGGCCACCACGCGTTCGGCGATGGTGAGCACGAGGGCCTCGCCGCGCCGCAGCGCCAGCACGGTGAGGACCGCGGCGATCACGTGGGCCGCGAGCATGCGCAGGTCGGTCAGGTGGCCGGTGGGGGCGCTGGACAGGGCCTCCCCCGACGCCAGGAGGGCCCCGGTGCCGGGACGGGCGTGGCCGAGGTGGGCCGGGTCGACGCCGGCGGCCGGCGCCACGGCGTGCCCGCCGGCGGCGAGCCCGTAGAGCACGTGGAACAGCCCCTGGGCGATCGCGACGGCCGCGGCGGTGCGCCACAGCGAGAGGGCGCGGCCCGCCAGGGCGGTGCAGAGCGGGGCGGCGAGGACGGCCGCGAAGGCGACCACGCCGACCTCGGGGAACCCGTGACCGGGCTCGGCGGCGGTGTGGAACAGCGCGGCCAGGGCGGTCATCGCCAGGGCCCCGGCCCAGCCCCGGGCCAGACGGGCCGGCCCACGCACGACGCGCGGAGGGGCGTCCTCGAGGCCGGACGGGGCCCACGGAGCGGCGGCGACGGCGCTGCGCATGCCACGACTCCTCTCCTGACGGCCCCGGCCCACGTCGGCCGGACGATCGTCCGCCCATCCTACGCGGCCGGAGACGACGACGGGCGCCCCACCCGAGGGTGGGACGCCCGTCCTGCGGCCTGCGGCGTGGGTCCGGGGACGCGCACCGCGACCGGGATCACTCGGAGGCGGCGGCCTTGAGCTTGGAGCCGGCGGTCACCTTCACGGAGTGGCCGGCCGGGATGGTGATCTCCTCGCCGGTGCGCGGGTTGCGGCCGGTGCGCTCCTTGCGCTCGGTGCGCTCCACGGCCAGCCAGCCCGGGATCGAGACCTTCTCGCCCTTCTTGACCTGGGCGGTGAACACCTCGAAGAGGGCGTCCAGCACATCGCTGACGGCGGCCTGGGTGTTGCCGGAGCGCTCGGCGACGGCGGCGACGAGTTCCTTGCGGTTCATGGCCATGGGTCCTCCCTATGGGACGTCGGTTACGGTTCCCGGGCCGTTCGGACCGGGCTGCCAGTTGTGAACGTACCACCTCTCCGCGGGCGAATCGCCCCCTGAACCGCGAGAATCCGCGATTTCCCGTGACCCGGGTGGCCCTCATCCCCGGGGCACGACGACGGCGGCGCCCCTCCTGAGGAGGGACGCCGCCGTCGCGGTGGTGCCGAGCGCCCGGAGACCGGGCCTCAGGTCACCAGGAGGACTTGGTCACGCCGGGCAGCTCGCCACGGTGCGCCATGTCGCGGAAGCGCACACGGGAGATGCCGAAGCGCTGGAAGGTGCCGCGGGGGCGACCGTCGATGGCGTCGCGGTTGCGCACGCGGACCGGGGAGGCGTCGCGGGGCAGCTTCTGCAGGCCCAGGCGGGCGGCCTCGCGGGCCTCGTCCGACGCGTTCGGGTCCACGAGGGTCTTGCGCAGCTCGAGACGCTTCTCGGCGTAACGGGCCACGATGGCCTTGCGCTGCTCGTTCTTGGCGATCTTGGACTTCTTGGCCATCTCAGCGCTCCTCTCGGAAGTCGACGTGCTTGCGGACCACCGGGTCGTACTTCTTCAGGGTGATGCGGTCCGGGTTGTTCCGGCGGTTCTTGCGGGTCACGTAGGTGAACCCGGTGCCGGCGGTGGACTTCAGCTTGATGATCGGACGAACGTCCTTGTCCTTGGCCATGTCAGAGCTTCACTCCCTTCGCGATCAGGTCCGCCACGACGGCGTCGATCCCGCGCACGTCGATGGTCTTGATGCCCTTGGCGGACAGCGTCAGCATGACGTTGCGGCGCAGGGAGGGGACCCAGTAGGTCTTCTTCTGGATGTTCGGGTCGAACCGGCGCTTGGTGCGACGGTGCGAGTGGGAGATGCTGTGGCCGAATCCCGGCCCAGCCCCGGTTACCTGGCAGTGAGCTGCCATGATCACTCCTCGTGGCAAGTAGTAGTAAAAGGACGGGCGGAACCCGCATGGCGGCGAGCCGCGGACCTGTCCGCGGACACCTGTTGTGAGCCCCGCCCCGGGTGTGGACACCGCACTCTTACTGCGACTTCTCGAAAAGGTGGACCAGGCTGGGTGAGAGCCAACCGAAGTTCCTTATGGGATCGCTGGTGTGGACGGTGAGCCCCGGTCCGCCCTGAGGGCGTCCCGGGATCCGGTCTGCGGGAGCGCGTTGCTTTTCCGACCCGCCGTCCGCCCGGTCACCTGACCGATGGAACGACGAGAACAACGCGGCGTGCGCCGTCCCACCTTACGCGAACCGTGGGCGTCGCTTCAACTCGACGGGGGGCGCCTGTGGTATGCGCACGGTCCTCGGCTTCCAGGACCGCTCCGCGCGCGCCACGGCGCGGCCACGGGCGCTGGGCCGGCCCACCCCTTCCGGCGCGGATCAGGCGACCGACGCCCCCAGCAGCGAGCCCACCGCGAAGGTCAGGCCGAGTGCCAGGGCGCCGCCGAGGACGACGCGCACGGCCGCCCGCAGCGCGGGCGCGTCGCCGAGCCGGGCCCCGACCCAGCCGGTGACGGCGAGGGCCACGAGGGTGACGCCGAACGTGAACGGGACGCGGAGGCCCACCGGCGCCAGGACGACCGTCAGGAAGGGCAGCAGCGCGCCCACGAGGAACGCGAGGAAGGACGCTCCGGCGGCGGCCCACGGGCTGACGACGTCCTCCTCCGCCATGCCCAGCTCCATGCGCAGATGCGCGGCGAGCGCGTCCTTCTCGGTGAGCTCCCGCGCGGCGGCCTCGGCCGTGGCCCGGCTCAGGCCGTCCGCCTCGTAGAGCTGCACGAGCTCCTCCAGCTCGCCCTCGGGATCCTCCTCGAGCTCACGGCGCTCCTTGGCGATCAGCGACTTCTGCGAGTCGGAGGACGAGGAGACGGACACGTACTCGCCCAGCGCCATGGAGAACGCGCCGCCGACCACGGCGGCGGCGCCGGCCAGCAGGATCGGGGTGAGCGCCGTCGTCGCACCGGCGACACCGACGACGGTGGCCGCGACGGACACGATGCCGTCGTTGGCGCCGAGCACGCCCGCGCGGAGCCAGTTGAGGCGGGCATGCACGCCGCCGGCGGCGTGCGGCTCGTCGGGACCGCCCGGCGGGAGCTGATCGGCCAGGGGCGAGGACTGTTCAGACGTGTGCGACATGTCTCCATGGTCGCGGCGTGGGGCGGGGCGCGCCAGGCAGGTGAGGCGTTCCTTCGGGCGGGGACGCCACGACACCCGGTCTCGCTGTTGCCAGGATTGTTCAACAACAGCTACCGTCTCCCCCAGCGCCTCGTGACGCCCGTCACCTCGCCTGGCGCCCTCGACGAAGGTGACCACCGTGTCCCACGCAGACATCCCCCACGCCGGGCCGGACGGCTCGACCCCCTCGGGCACCGCACCGAAGACGGACTCCCGTGCCGCGAGCGCCACCCGGCGCACCGCACTGCTCGGCGCCATGTTCCTCATGGCCACCTCGGCCATCGGCCCCGGCTTCATCACGCAGACCGCCACGTTCACCGTCCGGATGGGCGCCGCGTTCGCGTTCGCCATCCTGGTCTCGATCCTCATCGACATCGCCGTCCAGATGAACGTGTGGCGCGTCATCGGCGTCTCCGGCATGCGCGCCCAGGAGCTGGCGAACCGCGTCCTGCCCGGCCTCGGCTGGGTCCTCGCCGCGCTCGTGTTCCTCGGCGGCATGGTCTTCAACATCGGCAACATCGCCGGCACCGGCCTCGGCGCGAACGCCATGCTCGGCGTCGACCCCCTGATCGGTGGCGGCGTCTCCGCGCTCATCGCGCTGCTGATCTTCCTCTCCAAGCGCGCCGGCGTGGCCCTGGACCGGATCGTGGTGGCGCTCGGCGCCGTCATGATCCTGCTGATGCTGTACGTGGCCATCACCTCCGCCCCGCCCGTGGGCGAGGCCCTGCGCCAGTCCGTGATGCCGGAGGAGGTCGACTTCTTCGTGATCGTCACCCTCGTGGGCGGCACCATCGGCGGCTACATCACCTACGCGGGCGCCCACCGCATGATCGACTCCGGAGTGAAGGGCGTGGACGACGTCCAGGACATCACCCGCAGCTCCGTAGCCTCGATCCTCGTGACCGGCCTGATGCGCGCCCTCCTGTTCCTGGCGATCCTCGGCGTCGTCGCCTCGGGCGCGGTGCTGTCCAAGGACAACCTGGCTGCCTCCGCCTTCCAGGCCGCCGCCGGCGACATCGGCCTGCGCATGTTCGGCATCGTCCTGTGGGCCGCCGCCGTCACCTCCGTGATCGGTGCGTCGTACACCTCGATCAGCTTCGTCACCCGCTCCACCACCAGCGCCCGCACCCGCAACCTGCTGACGGTCGCCTTCATCGTGGTCTGCACCGCCCTCTACCTGGCGCTGCGCCAGGCCCCGCAGACGCTGCTCGTGTTCGCCGGCGCGTTCAACGGCATGATCCTGCCGGTCGGCTTCGCCGCCCTCCTCTACGTGGCCTGGCGCCGCCGCGACCTGCTGCACGGCTACCGCTACCCCGGGTGGCTGCTCGTGATCGGCGCGCTCGCGTGGATCGTCTCCGTGTTCATCGCGGTGCGCGGGTTCATCCCCATGGTCGAGATGATCACCGGTGCCTGAGATGACCACGACGACGCCGCTGCCGCCGCTGGACGGCGCCACGACCCCCGCGCAGGCCCGCGAGCGCTTCCGCGCGGGGCTCGTGCGGCCGACCTCGGGGATCGCCGACGGCTACGCGCAGGCGAACCTCGTCTCGATCCCGCAGGACCACGCCTACGACGTCCTGCTCTTCGCCCAGCGCAACCCCCAGGCCCTGCCGCTGCTCGGCGTGTT
Organism: Micrococcus sp. MS-ASIII-49; assembly: GCF_000946635.1. Lineage (NCBI taxonomy): Bacteria > Bacillati > Actinomycetota > Actinomycetes > Micrococcales > Micrococcaceae > Micrococcus > Micrococcus sp. MS-ASIII-49. Next base: position 5,758 of record NZ_JXSP01000033.1, on the reverse strand, counting down.
CGAGGCCGGCGAGGTCAACGGCCCCGCACTGGACGGCGACGTCCGCACGGACGTGCCGCAGTACGTGGTGTACCGCGACGGCGTCGAGACGGACCGCCCCACGGATCTGCTCGACGTGTGGCGGGACGACCTCGTGACGTTCGTGATCGGCTGCTCGTTCACCTTCGAGTCCGCCCTGGTGGCCGAGGGCATCCGGATGGCCCACCAGGACGCCGGCGTGAACGTGCCGATGTACCGCACCACGCGGCGCTGCGCCTCGGCGGGCCGCCTCTCGGGCCCGCTCGTGGTCTCGATGCGCCCCCTCCCCGCCGACCGCGTGGCCGACGCCGTGCGCATCACCTCCCGCTACCCCGCGGTGCACGGCGCGCCCGTGCACGTGGGCGACCCGGCCGGCCTCGGGATCACGGACCTGTCGGCACCGGACTTCGGCGACGCCGTCGAGGTCCCGCAGGGCCACCTGCCCGTGTTCTGGGCGTGCGGGGTGACGCCGCAGGCGGCGATCATGGAGTCCCGCCCGCCGCTGGCCATCACGCACGCGCCCGGGCACATGCTCATCACGGACCTGCCGGACCGGATGTTCCAGGTCCCGTGACCGTCGGGGCCCGGGGAGGCGGTCAGTCCCCCACGGCGGCGAGGTGCGCCAGGACGAACTGCTCCGCCTCGTCCAGGTAGTCGCCGAACATGGCGTGCACCGCGGGGAGGTCGCCGGCCAGCAGCCGCTCCACGATCCACCGGTTGCGGTCCGCGAACTGCACGTGCAGGCGCGTCTGCTCGTCCATGGGATGGAACGCCAGGCGCACGCGGGCCTGCACCGACGCCATGAGCCGCGTGAGCTCGGGGGCGCCGGCCAGGTCCACGATGCCGACGTGGACGCGATGGTTGGCGTCACCCAGGACCCGCGCGGGGGTGTCCGGGCCGCCCGAGAGCAGGTCCTGGGCACAGCGCAGCTGGCGCGCCGCACCGGGGGTGAGCTCGCCGTGTTCGAGGGCGCCGAGCTGGATCACCCGACGCGTGCGGTACAGCCCACGCACGTCCTCCGGACCCGGCGCCGCCACGAACACCCCGCGGTGCGGCCGGCGCTCCACGAGGCCCTCCGAGGCCAGCATGGTGAACGCCTCGCGCAGGCTGTTGCGGCTGACCTGGAGCTCGGCGGCCAGCGCCACCTCCCCCAGCCGCTCCCCCGGCACGAGCCCGGCCGCCGCGATCCGCTGCCGCAGCTGTGCGGCCGCGGCCACGGGAGCCGGAGCCGGGGCGGACTCGCCGCCGCCGACGCCGGGCGCGAGGCCTTCCCCGGTGACACCGCCGCGCGCCGGCACCCTCACGCCCCCAGCCGGGCGATCGCCTGGCCGCGCGTCACCGAGGCCGGGGTCTCGGCCACGAGGAGCTGGATCCGGCCCGCACGCGGGGCACGGATCGGCGTCTCCATCTTCATCGCCTCGACGATCGCGACCGTGTCACCCTCGACCACCTCGGCGCCGTCCTCGACCTTCCACGAGGCCAGGGTGCCGGTGACCGGCGAGGCCACGGCGCCGTCGTCGTCGGGCTTCCCGGCGCCGGCAGCGCCGGCCGGGGCCGCGGCACCCGCGCCGCCGCCTCCGAGGAGGGCCGCGTAGAGATCGGCGGGCAGGCCCAGGCGCACGGCGCGGCCGTCCAGCTCGACGGTGACGGCGGTGCGGCCGCCGGCGGGCACCTCGGCGCTCAGGTAGGGGGACTCGGCCAGCGGCTCGGCGAACTCGGACTCGATCCACGTGGTGTAGACGCCGAGGCGGTCCCCCGAGGTGAAGGCGTCCTGCTCGAGCACGGCGCGGTGGAACGGCACCACGGTGGGCACGCCGTCGATGCGCAGCTCGGCCAGGGCGTCGCGGGCGCGGGCGATGGCCTGGGCGCGGTCCTCGCCCCACACGATGAGCTTGGCGAGCAGGGAGTCGTACTCGCCCGGCACCACGGAGCCGGTGCGGACGCCCGAGTCCATGCGGACCCCGGGGCCGGTGGGGGCCTCGAACGCGTCGATCGGGCCGGGCACGGGCAGGAAGCCGTACGCCGGGTCCTCAGCGTTGAGGCGGAACTCGAGGGCGTGGCCGCGCGGCGTCGGGTCCTCGGGGATGCTCAGCGGCTCGCCGGCGGCGACGCGGAACTGCTCGCGCACCAGGTCCACGCCGAAGACCTCCTCGGTGACCGGATGCTCCACCTGCAGGCGGGTGTTCACCTCCAGGAAGCTGATGAGGCCGTCCGGGGCCACGAGGTACTCGACCGTGCCGGCCCCGGTGTACCCGGCGGCGCGGCAGATCTCGCGGGCGGAGGTGTGGATGCGCTCGCGCTGCTCGTCCGTGAGGAACGGCGCCGGGGCCTCCTCCACGAGCTTCTGGTTGCGGCGCTGCAGGGAGCAGTCGCGGGTGCCGAGCACGGCCACGTGGCCGTGCTCGTCGGCGAGGACCTGGGCCTCCACGTGGCGGGGGCGGTCCAGGAAGCGCTCCACGAAGCACTCGCCGCGGCCGAACGCGGCGACGGCCTCGCGGACGGTCGCCTCGAACGCGTCCTCGACGTCGCCGAGCTCGCGCACCACGCGGATGCCGCGGCCGCCGCCGCCGAAGGCCGCCTTGATGGCGATCGGCAGGCCGTGCTCCTCGGCGAACGCGCGCGCGGCGGCGGCGTCCGGCACGGGGCCGTCCGAACCCGGCACGAGCGGGGCGCCCGCCTGCTGGGCGAGGGAGCGGGCGGTGATCTTGTCGCCGAGGGCGCGGATGGCGTCCGGCGACGGGCCGATCCAGGTCATCCCGGCGTCGATCACGGCCTGCGCGAAGTCGGCGTTCTCGGAGAGGAAGCCGTAGCCCGGGTGCACGGCGTCGGCGCCGGCGCGGCGGGCGACGTCGAGGACCGCGTCGATCTTCAGGTAGGTGTCCGCCGAGGACGCGCCCGGCAGGTGGAAGGCCTCGTCCGCGACGGCCACGTGCAGGGCGTCGGCGTCCGGATCCGAGTAGACGGCGATCGAGGCGATGCCGTGGTCGCGGGCGGCGCGGGCCACGCGCACGGCGATCTCGCCGCGGTTGGCGATGAGCACCCGCGTGACGGGGCGGGCGGCGGGGGTGGTGGTCATGCGGGGGTCTCCTCGGAGGGCGATGCGGAGTCGACGACGGTCTCGGCGCCGGGGCGGGGATGGGGGACGAAGCGGACGCGGGCGCCCGGCGGCAGCTGGGCCGCCAGGCTGAGGTCCGCGCGGGCCACGACGCCGATCACCGGGTAGCCGCCGGTGACCGGATGGTCGGAGAGGAACAGGACGGGCTCACCCGAGGGCGGCACCTGCAGCGCGCCGCGCACGGCGCCCTCGGACTTCAGCTCGCCCTCCCGCACGCGCTCGAGCGGCGCGCCGTCGTCGGGGGCCGTGAGGCGCACCCCGATCCGGTCGGTCTGCTGGCTCACGTCCCAGTCCTGCGTGAACAGGCGCTCCAGGCCCGCCTCGCCGAACCAGTCGTCGCGGGGGCCGGGGACCACGCGCAGCACGGCCACCTGGCCGGGCGCGGGCATGGGGCGCAGCGAGGTCTCCGGGTCCCCCACCATCACGACGCCGGCCTCCGCCGAGGCGGGGGCGCCGGCGGCGGTCGGTCTCGCGGCGGAGGCGCCGGCGGCGCCCCTCGCATCCGGGCCGACGCGGCGGGCGAGGCGGTCCCCCGCCGTCAGCGGGGCGGGGCCGAGCCCGGACAGGGTGTCGGTCGAGCGGCTGCCGAGCACGGGCGGCACGTCGAGCCCGCCCCGGAGGCCCACGTACACGCGCAGGCCGCCGACCGGCTCGTCCACCGTCAGCGTCTGGCCGTCCAGCACGACGAACGGCGTGCGGGCGGGCACCCGGCGCGTGGCGCCGTCGGCCGCGGTGATCGTCCCGCCGGCCTCGGCGCCGGCCAGGGCCATCACCTGGTGGCCGTGCGCGGTGAGGGTGAGGCCGCCCAGGGCGGTCTCCAGCACCGCCTCGCGTGAGCGGTTGCCCACGAGCCGGTTCGCCTGGCGCGCCGCGTCCCGATCGGCCGCGCCGGACACGACGACGCCGAGGTCGCCCAGGCCCGGGCGGCCCAGGTCCTGGACCAGGGTCAGGAGCCCCGGGTCCACGACGGTGACGCCGCGGCGGCCGGCCACGGACGGGAGGCCGGCCGCGGCGTCGGCGGGCGGGGTGGCGTCGACCGCCGCGTCCGTGCCGGAGGTGACGGACGCCGTCGGGCGCACGGGGACGTAGCGGACACGGTCGCCGGGCTGCAGCAGGGCGGGCTGCTCGCGGCCGAGGTCCCACAGGGCCGCGGTGGTGTGCCCCAGCAGCTGCCAGCCGCCGGGCGAGGTGCGCGGGTAGACGGCAGAGAAGGCCCCGGCGACGGCGACGGCGCCCGCGGGGACGGCCGTGCGGGGCGAGCTGCGGCGGGGCGCCTCGAACGGGGCCGCCTCGGAGGCGCAGTACATGAACCCCGGCGCGAAGCCGCCGAACGCGGCGAACCAGTCGGCCTCGCTATGGGCCCGGATGACGCCGTCGACGCCGAGCCCGGTGAGCCGGCCGACCTCGGCGAGGTCCTCACCGTCGTAGACCACGGGGATCTCGACGACGCGGCCCCCCGTCAGCTCACCGGCGTCGGGGGTGAGAGTGCTGACCCGCGGTGCGGCGTGCTCGGCGGCGGCCTGCGAGGTGAAGGTCACCAGGACGGTCGCGGCGGCGGCCATGACCTGGCGCTGGCCGCGCTCCGGGTGGGCCGTGAGGTGGGCGTGGACGGCCATGACGTCCTCGAGCGAGGCGCACTCGACGAGGAAGCCCTGGGTGCCGACCCAGCGGATCGGGCGGGCCGGCGGCTCGGCGGCGGGGTGATGTGGGGCGCTCATGCGAAGGCCTTGATGGCCACGCCCGCGCCCTCGAGCGCGCGGCGCACGGCCGCGGCCATGGCCACGGCGCCGGGCGTGTCGCCGTGCAGGCAGATGCTCTCGGCGTCGACGCGCACGTCCGTGCCGTCCACCGCCGCGACGACGCCCTCGGTTGCCAGGCGCACCATGCGGGCGGCGACGTCGTCCTCGTCGTGGAGGACCGCGCCGGGCTCGCGGCGGGAGACGAGCGTGCCGTCCGGGTTGTAGCCGCGGTCCGCGAAGGCCTCGGCGACGCCGCGCAGCCCCGCGGCGGCCGCCTTGTCCAGGGCGACGGAGCCGGGCAGGAGCAGCAGCGGGAGGTCGGAGCCGAACGCCTTGACGCCGTCGACGACGGCCTGGGCGTGCGCCTCGTGACGGACGATCGTGTTGTAGAGGGCGCCGTGCGGCTTCACGTAGCGGACCTGGCCGCCGGCCGCGCGGGCGAGCGCGTCGAGGGCGCCGATCTGGTAGAGGACGTCATCGGCCAGCTCGGTGGGCGTGCAGTCCAGGAAGCGGCGGCCGAATCCGGCGAGGTCGCGGTAGCCCACGTGCGCGCCGATCGTGACGCCGGCGGCGACCGCGTCACGGCAGGTCTGGGCGATCCCCGAGGGATCGCCCGCGTGGAAGCCGCACGCGACGTTGGCGGAGGAGACGGAGGGCATGATGGCGGCGTCGTCCCCCATCGTCCACGAGCCGAAGGACTCGCCGACGTCGGAGTTCAGGTCGATCTGCGGCGCGTGAGACACGGTGCAGTCCTCTCGGATCGGGCCCGGCTGAGGTGCCGGTCACACAATCTTGAGGCATGAGGGGGGATTGTTCAACAATCCTCGGCGCGTCCTCCTGGCGCCCACCCGCGCCGCACACCCCAACGCGGGTTGAGTTATCGCGG